>JAKSKA010000099.1 GCA_024401915.1 Bacteroidales bacterium | reverse complement strand
CACTTGGTGTGGGTAGGCCACACCCCTCTCCATGTGTAAGGCAAGGAAGCCGTCCGTGATCCTCGCAACCGCGCCGAGGCGCAGCCTGGAACGGTTGAGACGTCTCGAGTACCTCAGCAGGAGTGCCGCTGATGCTGATGCGAGCAGCAGGAGGAGAGTGATCGATATAGTCGCTATCACAAAGGACCTCTGCCTCTTCTTCTCCTGATTCAGCATCGCGTCCATAATCTGCATTTCCGCTTGCACGACATCCTTTATGCGGAAGGCGTAGTGGGCGTCTTCAGCGTCCTGCAGGGTTATGCGCATATATCGGTCCGCGCGTTTGATGTCCCCTTGGCGGAAGAGGATGAGCGAAAGGTTGTAGAGTGCATCGTAGGCTTTTACGGACAGCTCGCAGTCTGCGATTGCAGATTCGATGAGGTAGGGGATGGCCGTCCCCTCGTCATTCTTCTTTATATATTCGGTGGCGATGCAGTATTTGCCTTTCGCATAATCGTTCAGGCTCATCTTGTCATCGAAACAGGCCTGGAGCTGCTCGATTGCCTTGTCATATTCTCCGGTGGCGTGATAAACGCGGTTGTGGATATAGACGCTTTCGATGTTGAGGCTGTCCCTGGACCACCATTCTTCAATCAGATTGTTACGGATAGCCTTGTACCGGTTGTCCTGCTTTTCGAGTTCCCGGTATATCCTGTTGCCGTTGGAAAAGTAAATGTTGATGAAATCCCCCGAGATGCCGGTGGTGTCTATCGCATCGAATATCTCCTTGGCTTTCCGGATGGAATCCATACGGAAGAGAATCCGTGAGTAGCAGGCTTCGCTGAGGCTCCGCTTGTGTTTGTCGCGGGCGGACAGGCGCATCATCTCGATGGTGTACCGGTGGCAGGAGTCTATATCGTGATAGAAGTATTTTTTCTGGAGGTCGTATGCGGCGTCCCACCTTGAACTGTCATCTTCGGCTTCCCGGAAGATTATCCTCAATGAATCCATCCTGCAGGAATACGCCTGTTCATAGATGTCAGAGTTCTGGATTGCTTTGTCCAGTTCGATGAACTGCTTCCTTTTCGACGTGCTGCAGGAAATCAGGGCCGAAGCCAGGGCAAGATAGAGAAAACAAGAATATTTCATAGTGCAAATATATTTATTTTTCTTGTTTTTTCACTATGTTCCTTTTAGGTGAATAATGCAATAGGGGCTTGTATATTTCGGTTTTGCCGCTAAAATCAATCTTGTATAATCTTGTTTAGGATTTTCTAAAAAATTTCGAGCGCCTATTCTATATATATTTGCAAAAACTAATAACTGCCGATGAGAAGGTTTTTCGCATCCTTTGTTTTGCTGCTTGCCGGCTTCTGTCTTGACGCCAGGGATATCGACTTGAGGTCCCTCGGTGCGGCATTGGACGGGAAGACCAAGGAAACTGCTCTCATGCAAAAAGCGATAGATATTGTTTCCGGGAACGGTGGCGGCCGGGTGCTTGTCCCTTCCGGAATCCTGCTGACGGCTCCTGTAGAACTGAAGAGCGGAGTCGACCTGCATATTTCCGATGGTGCCGTCCTGCTTGCTTCCCCCGACGTGGAGGATTATGTCGACCGTTCTAACCCTCGTCACGTCAGGACCGATGCCCTTCCCCGTTTCAGGAACGTCGCCCTCATCTATGCCGACGAGGCTGAGAACATTTCAATTTCCGGCAAGGGGACGATCGATGGGAACGGTACTCGTTTCGTAAGGGCCAAGACAGGCGATGACTGGACCGGCTGGTGGTACGAGCGCATCGTTCCCAATGAGAAATCAGTTCCCAGGGTCGTCTTCTTTGCAGGCTGCCGCAACGTCTCGGTGACTGATGTCACGATGACGAACCAGCCGTCGGGCTGGAGCTACTGGATCCACGATTGCGACAATGTCGTTTTCAAAGGCTGCAGGATCCTTGCCGACGTCCATTTCCCCAACAATGACGGTATCCATATCAATTCTTCCAGGGATGTGAAGATCAGCCACTGCCATAGAGTGACCGGCGACGACTCGGTCGCGATAAGGGCGAACAACCGTTCCTTGAAGGAAAACAAGGTCTGCGAGAGGGTAAGCGTCAGCGACTGCTATTTCAGAAGCTGGTCTTCCGGAGTCAGGATAGGCTGGACGAATGACGGGACCATACGGAACTGCAGTTTTGACAATATATATATGTATGACTGTTCCAACGCAGTCAGCTGCTTCCTGCCGAAAATGGAGGCCGTGGAGGCAACGAACGATTATGGCCGCGAAGCCACCCTCGTTGAAAACATCAGCTTCAGCAATATCCGTATGGACAAGATATACGGCAGCGCCATCTATGTGTGCGTGGCCGATTCGGAGCGGACGCGCTTTGCCGGCTTCCGCAACGTAACGTTCTCCAATATCGACTGCAACTGCCTGGCTTTGCCGTATTTCTGTGGCAGGGCCGATACTCCCATCAGGGACATCACGTTCAATAACTGCCGTTTCAGCGTCTGCACTCCCGACGGTTTCCCTGAGAATCCGAGGCGTCACGGGGCTGTCCTCCGTCCTTCGGCCGGCAAATGCAACTCCAACGTGGAGAATCTCCTGTTCAATAATTGCAATATGTCAATTCCTAATAATTCCAACCAATAACACTAATTATGAGAAAACAGCTAATTACAAGGTTTCTCCTTCTTGCCGTCTTCCTGACGGCCGGAATCGCGGCGTCCGCCCAGACCATCCAGGTCGGCGGAAAGGTCGTCGATGCCAAGACGGGGGAGACGGTGCCCGGTGCGGCCGTAATGGTCAAGGGCACGACAACTGCTACTGTTACCGACCTGAATGGTAACTACTCATTCAAGGCACCCTCCGGTGCCACCCTGGTCTGCCAATGCCTTGGCTATGCCAGCGTAGAGACGCCGATAAACGGCAGGAACACCATCGACTTCAATCTGGAAATCGATTCCCAGATGCTCGAGGAGACGGTCGTGGTCGGTTACGGCACCTTGAAGAAATCGCAGCTCGTCGGCTCCGTCGAGAGCGTTTCCGGAGAGGTTCTTGAAGACCGCGTCAACGCAGACGTGACCCGTTCCCTTCAGGGACAGGTTCCCGGCCTCACCATCATCCAGAGCGATGGAAAGCCGACCCACGGCGGTGAGATCTACGTTCGCGGCGGCAGTACCTCGTATATTGGCAAATCAGCTACCGGTACCGGCAAGAAGGCGTATTCCATCGGCCAGGGCGGCGGCGCGCTTGTGCTCATCGACGGAGTCGAGGGCGAACTTGGCAGCGTGAACCCCGAGGATGTGGAGAGCATCAGCGTCCTCAAGGACGCGTCCTCTTCCGTCATCTACGGTGCGCGTGCGGCATATGGTGTCATCCTCGTGACCACCAAGAGCGCAAAGGAGGAGAAGGTCAAGGTTACCTACAACGGAACCGTTTCCCTGAACTCCAGGACGGTCAAGTGGGAGGATAACGTGATTACTGATGGTCTCACCTTCGTGGAGACCTTCTACGACCACTGGCTCGGTCACGACGCAACGCCCCAGAAGCCCGGAAACAACCCGACCAAGATGAACATCTACCAGATACCCTCCAACTATCTCGACCTCTATCGCGAGCATATGGCAGCCGGTGGCGGGCAGAAGGCGGAAATGATCGGCGGCAGCTATGTTTATTTCGGCTATAACGAGAACTATCTCGAGCAGTTCTACAAGCGCAGCAACATCACCAACCAGCACAACATCAGCGTGAGCGGTTCCTCGAAGAAGGTCAGCTACCTCCTTTCCGGCCGCTTCTATGGCCAGGAAGGCATATATAAGATAGGTGACGAGGATTACAATTCGTTCAATCTCCGTTCCAAGGTCAGCGTGAAGGCTACCGACTGGCTCACCATCGACAACAACACCTCCCTTTACAAGATGTACTACAAGCAGCCCATCTTCTCCAAAGGCTACAACAACGACTCCGTGGGCAGCCAGCTGTGGCAGATTGCGATGGGTGCGTTCCCCATCATTCCCGCATATAATGAGGACGGCACTTATACCATTGCATCCGGTGTCAGCGGCTATGCGGCTTTCAAGGACGGCAATTCCGCACAGGAGGACAGCCGCCTCACGATTTCCACCACTACGGGTGCCACACTCCATATCATCAAGGACGTGCTGAAACTCCGTGGCGACTTCACCTATAAGAATACGGCCCGCCGTATGGACCGCTATGTCGCCCCCGTCAACTACAGCACGGCTCCCGGAACGCTCACTCCCTATGTGAAGCAGGCCGACTCCTTCAAGCGCCACTACGACAACAATACCGACTACATCTCGGCGAACGTCGTTGCTACCTGGACCCCCAGGCTCGGCGAAAATCACAACTTGAACCTCGTTGGCGGCTGGAACCTCGAAGACTACAACTACAAGCAGTACCTTATCCGCAGGATGGGAATGCTTTATGCCAGCCAGCCCAATTTCGAGCTTATGGACGGCCAGGAGGTGTTCCTTGCCGAGAACGTGCAGTCATACGGTCTCGTCGGCTTCTTCGCGAGAGCCAACTACACGCTCTTTAACCGCTATATCCTCGAGGCATCCGTCCGTTACGACGGCTCCTCCAAATTCCCGACCACTCAGCAGTGGGGCGTTTTCCCTTCCGCATCCGTGGGCTGGAGAATCTCCGAGGAACCCTGGATGAAGGGAACCAGGGGATGGCTCAGCAACCTCAAGCTCAGGGCCAACGCCGGTACCCTCGGCAACGGTAACATCTCTCCGTACAAGTTCCTCACCACTATGAACGTGAAGAAGACCGGTACCGTGTTCGACGAAGGATTCGAGAGTATGGTTTCCGATCCCAACCCCGCTCCTGACAACCTTACCTGGGAACGCGTGACGACCTATGACGTAGGTCTTGATATGGATGTCCTCAAGAGCCGCCTCTCATTCTCGGGTGACTATTATATAAGGAATACCACCGACCTCTACATCACCGGTCCGGAGATCCCCGCCACTTTCGGAGCCTCGACGCCGCAGGGCAACTATGGCGCGCTCCAGACCAAAGGCTGGGAGCTCACCATTGCCTGGAAAGACCAGTTCAAGCTCGGCGGCAAGGACTTCAAGTACAGCGTCAAGGGCTCCCTCTGGGACAGCCGCACCTGGGTTACGAAATACTATAACGAGTCCGGCAGCATCTACAACTTCTATGAAGGGAAGGAGATTGGCGAGATATGGGGTTTCCGCAGCAACGGATACTTCCTCAGCAACGAGGAGGCCGCCGCATACAACGCCGCCTGTCCGAACAAATTCCACAACTACGTGCCCCAGTCCGGCCCGTATGCGGGTGACCTCAGGTTCGAGGACCTCAATAACGACCACCAGATCTCAGCCGGTTCCTGGACGCTCAACGACTACGGCGACCTCGAGAGGATAGGCAATGAGATGCCCCGTTTCCAATATGGCATCAACCTCGACGCACACTGGAACGGCATCGGCATCAGCGCCTTCCTTCAGGGTGTCGGCAAGCGTGACTGGTATCCTTCGCAGGGCTCCGACTTCTTCTGGGGCGGATATGCCCGCGCATACGTCGCCTACGTGCTCAAGGACCAGGCGGCCGGCAACCACGTCATCCTCGATACTTCCACTGAGAACTGGACCGTCACGAATCCCGATGCCTACTGGACACGCCGCACCTACGGCGTGGCGAACAGCAACACCGGAGCGCTCACGTTCCCGAGCAGCTACTTCCTCCAGAACGCTGCATACCTGCGTCTGAAGAACCCGCCCGTGGATCATACCTTCCACGGCCAGTGGCTTGCAACTGCCAAGATCACCAAGCTCATAACATA
>JAKSKA010000098.1 GCA_024401915.1 Bacteroidales bacterium | reverse complement strand
GATGGAGGTTTCGGGATGCGAGAACTATGGTGCCGTTGCTGACAAGAGCGTGGCCGGCACGTCCACCCGCTATGTCGGAGGCATCGTAGGAGGCGTTACCGTAGCGTCAGCTGCGGTGAAGGATTGCGACAATTACGGCAAGGTCAGCGTAAGCGGCGAGAGCTGCGGCAGCGTGGGCGTAGGCGGCATCCTGGGCTACAACTCGAAAGGTGCTGCAGCGGTCAGCAATTGTGAGAACAAGGCCGGTGCGGACGTGTATGTCAGCGCTGATGCCATCGAGGGCGACTCCACCGGTCGCAATATGTGCATCGGCGGCATCCTCGGATGGGGCGCCGTCGCTGTCAACTTGAGCGGTTGCACCAATTCGGCTTCCGTGTCGATGACGGGCACGAACAATGCTAGCGGAGATATAAGGATCGGAGGCGCCATTGGCGGTGCAGCGAATGGCGGCTCGATGTCAGGCTGCAGAAATGACGGCGACATTTCGGTTATCAGCGCACACAAAAAGCTGGTGAGGGTCGGTGGCATCGTCGGCAGCGTGACCAATGCGGCGCTCAACATCACGGACTGTCATTGTGGTGAGGTGACCATCAGCTCGGAGGTTACATCCGACGTCACCCTTGCAACGCTTCAGCTCAGCGGCATCTGCGGCTATCAGGGCTCGGGCAGTCCCACCTTCAAGGACTGCACGTCCAAGGCTGTGCTCGTCCATTCCGGAAACGTCACTTCCTCGAAACTGTATCAGGTCGTATCCTATTATCCTGCAGGAGGCGAGACTACCATCGACAACTGCAAGATTTCCGGAAGCGTCGACGGGACTGTGGTGACAAAGGACAATTTCCAGGACTATATCTGCCCCGGTGGGAGCAACGTCAAGATTCAGAACTGTGGTTCGGGGACCTTCTCTCTCAGCTCGAATGAAGTCATCTTCAATTCCCTGGGTGGCTCCAAGACGGTCCAGCTCAGCGCGGACAAGGATTGGACTGCAAGTTCGTCCGAGGACTGGCTTACCGTAAGCCCTGAGGCCGGAACGGCCGGGACGGCTCCCGTTACGGTGACCCTCACGGCGACGGAGTACTCCCTCCTGGCCCCCCGCACGGCGACTGTCACTATCAGCGCCGGAGCGGACGACAACGTCAGGATCAGTGTCACCCAGACCGCCGGAGATATGTTCGAGGGCGCCGGAACCAGGATAAATCCGTATAAGATCACGAAGCCGGGCCACCTCAAGACGCTCGCCTCGTTCGTGAATTCCGACGTGACGACCAAGGACTACAAGTCGGCATACTACGTGATCGAGAACGACCTGGATTTCAGCGGCATCACGGATTACGAGCCTATCGGAATCTCGGCGGAACTGGACTTCTGCGGCAGCATCGACGGTCAGAACCACACCATCTCCAATTTCAGCTGTGACGGTTCCGGAATCGAAGTGGCAGGCCTTGTCGGAATAGCAGGTGAGGGCAGCTCCATCATCAATATCACCTTTGCCGCTCCGAAGGTCAGCGCCAAATATCAGGCTGGTGTTGTGGCCGGTTTCCTGAACGGGGGCACGATCAGCGGCTGCAAAGTCACGGACGGTTCGGTGTATTCGACCACCAACATTACAGTCAATTCTCTGGGCGTTTCCTGCACTGCGGGCATCGCCGGCCGCGCGTTCAAGGGAACGATCACCAAATGTGACTTCAGCGGCAGCGTCGTTGCTATCGGCAACCAGAGCTCGGGTATCTGCGCCTATGCGGATGCCAGCACCATTTCTTCCTGCAAGGTCCTGAAGGGCAGCGAAATCACCAGCGCCTACTATACCGGCGGCATCGTGGCCAAGCTTCTCTCCACCGACAGCATCGCGAAGTCGAGCGTTACGTCCTGCGTGTTCGAGGGTTGCGCCCTCGTGAAGAACTGGGGCTGCGGCGGCATCGTCAGCAACCTCAACGGCGGCGTGGTGAAAGACTGCGTGATGGCCGGATGTGCAGAAGTGAAGTCCAACAGCTACTACTGCGGCGGCATCGTGGGCATCGTGAACAACACGACGGGCGGTGTCGAGATGGTTGCCACCATCGACAACTGTGCCGCATACGGCAGCGTCCAGGGCGGATACGACTGTGCTTCGATACTTGGCTACAGCTCATACCCTTCAGGCTATACGCTGAACGTCGTGAACTGTGCCGCCCTCAGCTATGAGGTCGTCTCGAAATCCAACAATGGCGGTTCCAACCTCTTCGCCCTCCTCGGCGGCGTCGCAGGCTATGTTACGGGTGCCGGCAAAGCTAATATCGTGAACTGCTGCTCCGCTCCCGGACTGCTCAATTCCATTTCCGAATCCAAAGGCGGCATCGGCGGCATCGTCGGTTATTCCTCTCCTACTACAGGACTCGTGGACAACTGCTTCAGCCGCGTAAGTGCGGGCGATATCGTTTCCCACAATGCTCCTATCTCCTCGTCCACCATCACGAAATGGGGTGCGGTCGTCGGACGCAGCAACAGCGCCGGTTCGTCTTTTTATCGCTGCTACTTCAACGAAAGCGTGCCTTTCGGTGCTATGGACAACGGAAAGAAGGACGCAAGCTGCCAGGGCGTAAGCGCCGCTGAAATCAGCGACGGAACCCTGGTCAGCCAGCTCAACGGCAACATCTCCTCGCTCACGGCCATCTCGGGCGTCACGTTCTCCAACTGGACCGAGTCCTCTGCGGGCTATCCTGTGATCGCGACCGTTCCTGCGGATACGAATCCCGTCGTTCTGCCTTCGAAGAAGGTGAGCATCATCGGCGACAGCATCTCGACATTTGCAGGTTACAGCCTCCCGAGCTATTCCATCCACTACCCGAATGCCAAGTGCGACGTGCTCAGCGTGAACCAGACCTGGTGGCACAAACTCATCTATGAGAAGATGAGCGACGCCCGCCTCGATACCAACAATTCCTTCGGTAACACCACCGTTGTCCGCAACACCTGCGGAGACAACACGCAGTACTGGTACGGCTATGATTTCTGCAGCCGCTTCATCACCTGCGCCGGAGTGGGCAATCCCGACGTCATCGTAATCCACGGCGGTACCAACGATTATGGCCACAACTACGGTGAAGAGCTCTATGCCGGCATCGCTATGCGTAGCGAGACGGCTCCCAGCGACGCACAGATGTCGACGATCTTCAGTCAGGCCGATGACGCTGTGACGGTCGCCCAGAGCGAGTCCCTGGGCAGTGACACGTTCGCGGAGTCTTATCTCAAGCTCGTCCGTATGTGCCTGGTACGCTATCCTTCCGTCAAGATCGTATGCCTCGTCGGTGACGGCCTCGGACAGGGAATGGGAGAAGTGGTCAGGAAGATTGCCAATCATTATTCCGACAGGGTGAAGTATGTCGATTTCCTCGGCACCTATGGTTTCAAGGAAAACACCTACGTCACCAAGTATGACGGCACCACCCATCCCGACGCTAACGGAATGCAGCATATGGCCGATTTCATCTATGAAACCGTAGGTAGCTGGATTGACTGACAATATTCCGGATATGGACACAAGAAAAGCTCTTTTCCCCGGTTCCTTCGATCCTTTCACAGCCGGACATCTCAATATCCTCAAGCGGGCGCTCACTATGTTCGATGAGCTTGTGGTGGCCGTCGGTGTGAATCAGGACAAACGTGGTTTCTATGATATGGACAAGCGTATCGCCATCATCAATCAGGCCTGCGCGGGCATCAAGGGCGTGAGCGTCATCAAGTATGACGGACTCACCGTCGATGTGTGCCGCGAGCTTGGGATATGCCATATCGTAAGAGGCGTGCGCAATATGCTCGACTTTGAAAACGAGCGTGCCATCGCTGACGCCAACCGCAGGCTGGCACCGGAGATCGAGACGCTTATCATCCCGACGGCGCAGGAGTTCGCACATATCTCATCCTCCGCCGTCCGGGATATCCTCCGCCACAACGGCGACACCTCGCTCTTCCTTCCTGAGGGCGTGGTGCTGCCGCCGAGGGGATGAACACATTTCTGAACCGTGCTGCCCGTAATCAAGAAACTTCTTGCAGCCTTGCTGCTTTGTTCCGCCATCTCCGCTGTTCCGTGCGTTGCGCAGGAGCCCGGTTATGGCGGACTCGATTCCCTGCTTGTGCGCTATTATGCACTGCTGCAGGGGAATGCGCCGGAAGACATAGCGGCCGAATGTGACTGGCTCATCTCCTCCTGCAAGGATTCGCTCTCCAGGCGCCACGTCGCCACGGAGATCTTCAACCACTACAAGGAGGCTCCGGTGATGGGGGAGGAGGAGGTTGCGATACGGGTGTATGACAAGTGGTTCAAGGATGGCACCGTGCGCTTCAAGGGCGAGTTCGACGATATGGACGCCAAGCTCTTCGTCGATTTCAACAGGAACTCGCTTATCGGGATGAAGGCACCCGGGATCGCTCTTTTCAAGCCTTCCGGCAAGAAGGTGACAGTGCCCCGCGAGGGCAGGGCGACGGTTCTGTTCTTTTACGACACCTCCTGCTCGAAGTGCCGCCTGGAGGCCGCCGTGCTCCCGTCCATACTGAAGGAGGTGGATTTCCCGCTGGATTTCTGCGCCGTCTATTTCGGCTCGGACAGGAAGGCGTGGAGGAAGTTCAGGAGCTCTTTCCGCATCGGCGGGCGCAACGTCGAGGTGCTGCATTTCCAGGACCCGGAAATCTCCTCCAATTACCAGCGTCTGTATGGTGTCATTTCGACTCCGAAGATGTTCCTTGTTGAGCCGGGCGGCCTCATAATGGGACGCAGGCTGGAACCGGAATCCCTCAAGCAGTTGCTGCCATTGTGCCGCGACCTTGTGGATTTGTATACGAAAACAGCAGAAAAATAATATCTTTGCACTATGGAAATTTCGCAACGTGCGCAGAATATGCCGAGCTCGCCTATCCGGAAGCTCGCGCCTTATGCCGAGGATGCCAAGCGTAACGGTGTCCACGTCTATCATCTGAATATCGGTCAGCCCGACATCAAGACCCCTCCCTGTGCGATCGAGGCTTTGCACAACGTGGACAGGGATATCCTCGAATACAGTCCCTCCCAGGGCTATCTGAGTCTCCGCAACAAGATGGTGCAGTATTATTCGGAGTATGGCATCTACCTCTCTCCGGACGATATCATCATCACCACCGGCGGTTCCGAAGCTGTGCTCTTTGCATTCCTTACCTGTCTCGGCCCGGGGGATGAGGTGATAGTGACCGACCCCTTCTATGCCAATTATATGGCCTTCGCCATCTCTGTGGGTGCGGTCATCAAGTCCGTGAAGACGACGATCGAGGACGGATTCCGCCTTCCCAGCGTCGAGGCTTTCGAGGAGCAGATAACGGAAAGGACAAAGGCCATCCTCATCTGCAACCCCAACAACCCCACGGGCTATCTTTATACGCGTGCGGAGATGAACCGCCTCCGCGACATAGTCAAGAAGCACAACCTGTATCTGTTCAGCGATGAGGTCTACCGTGAGTTCATCTACACCGGTATGCCCTATATCAGTGCGTTCCACCTCGAAGGGATAGAGGAAAACGTGATACTTATCGATTCGGTCAGCAAGCGCTACAGCGAATGCGGCATCAGGATCGGGGCCATCTGCACGCAGAACCGCAAGGTCCGCGAGTCTGTGATGACGTTCTGCCAGGCGCGCCTGAGCTCGCGTCTCATCGGCCAGATCGTGGCAGAGGCAAGTCTCGGAGTGGACAAGTCCTATCTGCAGGGCGTTTACGAGGAGTATCTGGACAGACGCAATTTCCTTATCGACGGTCTGAACAAGATTCCCGGCGTTTACAGCCCCATCCCTATGGGTGCATTCTATACAGTCGCCAGGATTCCCGTCGATGACGCTGAGAAGTTC
>JAKSKA010000097.1 GCA_024401915.1 Bacteroidales bacterium | reverse complement strand
GTGCTCCGCCAAAGCCGTTGACGGTCGATTTGACAGCCCAGTTCTCGAGCGAATCCGCCCGCTGGACGTAATACTCATAGACGTTCCCGTCAATCTCGACGGTGGAAGCCTCGGTAGAGATTTCCCCATTCTCCGGGAGCACCAGCGAAAGGGCGTCCTGAAGCGCCTTCCTGGAAGCCTCGGCTATAGGGGCCTCGGTGACGTAATTGACGAAACCGAGAACCGCCGAGCAGAAAAGGCAGACCAGGGTAAGGCAGAGGACCATATTCCTCAAAGTCGATTTAGCAGCCATATTCTAAGCCCTCCCGTATTTTTTCTGATGGAACCACTTGTTGAGAAGCGGCACGAAACAGTTCATAATCAATATCGCGAAGGACATACCCTCGGGATATGCTCCGAAATAGCGTATCATCATCACTATGATACCGATACCCACGCCGTAGATGATTCCGCCGAGGTTGCTCATCGGGGATGTCACGTAGTCGGTTGCCATAAAGCAGGCTCCAAGCACGAGGCCTCCGGTAAGCAGGTTGAACTCCGGTCCGGTATAGAGGTCGGGGTTGACGCCGTGGAAGATTACGGCGATAGCGACGACGGTGGCGAAGATGCTGAGCGTGATCCAGGGCTTGACCACCCTGCGGACGAGGAGATAGATGAAGCCGGCAAGCAGGGCGATAGAGGAGACCTCTCCGGCGGAAGCGCCGATATCCTGAAGCATAGCCGAATAATCCATTCCGCTGGTCTGCATATACTGAGGCAGGGTCATTCCCGATTTCAGCGCTTCCTTGAGGACGCTCAGAGGCGTTGCGCCGCTGACAGCATCGACGTGATTGATGAAGCTGCCGGGAACCGACCAGTCAGTCATATAGGTAGGGAACGAAATCAGGAGGAAGACGCGTCCGGTGATGGCGGGGTTGAAGACATTCTGTCCGAGACCGCCGAAACTCATCTTCGCGACGCCTATCGCTATCACGCATCCGATGAATGCCACCCACCAGGGTGTGGATGCGGGAAGGTTGAGCGCAAGGAGAAGGCCGGTGACCATAGCGGCGGAACCGCAGAAGGGTCCTTCCTTCTTCATCATATACTTGAGGATTGCCCACTCCAGAAGGACGCAGGACACCAGGCATACCCCGATGACCAGGAGCTCGGCCCAGCCATAGAAAAGTATGGAAACGACCGTGGCGGGCAGCAGCGCGACAAGCACGTCACACATCAGCCTGCTCGTCGATACCTTCTCGTGGATATGCGGATTGGGTGATACTATATATTTGTCCATATCTACTCTGTTTTTTGTTCTTTGGCGGCAGCGGCGGCCTTGGCTGCTTCAGCGGCGGCTTTCGCTGCGGCGGCGCGTCCACGGATTATGCCCATAACCTGGCCCTTGGCGATGCGGATGCGGTCGAGAAGAGGGATGTATGCAGGGCAGGAATAAAGACAGCAACCGCACTCTATGCAGTCCTGGATGGCATTTGCCTCAAGCTCCGCGAGGTCGCCGGCCTTCGCCAGACGGTTGAGCAGGAAGGGCTCGAGACCCATCGGGCAGGCATCGGCGCAGCGGCCGCAGCGTATGCAGTTGTCCTCCTTCCTGCGGCGCGTCACCGCCTCGGAGAGGTAAAGGATGGAGGATGAGCCCTTGACGGTCGATGCATCGAGGTTTGCGATGGCCTTGCCCATCATAGGACCGCCGCTGATTATCTTGGCGGTTCCCTCCGGGATGCCGCCGGCCTTCTCGATGATGAAGGAAAGGGGCATTCCGATACGGAAGAGGTAGTTGTGCTGCATATTCACGGGAATCCGGTCGCCGGTCACCGTGAGCACGTTGGTCACCAGAGGCTTGTTCTTCTGGACGGCCTCATAAACTGCGAGGGCGGTGCCGACGTTCTGGACGACGGCGCCCACGTCTATAGGAAGCGCACCGGAGGGCACCTGACGGTGCATAACGGCATCGATAAGCTGCTTCTCTGCCGCCTGCGGATAACGTTTCTTAATCACCTGGACACGGATGTCCGGCTAGCCGAGAGACTCAACTGCGGCACTCATCGACTTGATGGCTTCGGGTTTGTTCTCCTCGATGCCGATCACGCAGCGGCAGTTGCCGAGAGCCTTCTGCATTATCGCTACGCCGACCACGATCTCCTTCGGGCGCTCCACCATTATGCGGTAGTCGCTGGTAAGGAAAGGCTCGCATTCCGCGCCATTGATGATCAGGCATTCAGCAGGCTTGCCGGGGGGGGGGGTGAGTGTCACGTTGGTGGGGAACGTGGCGCCGCCGAGACCGACGTCACGCGTCTCCTGGGTCTTGGCGATGATCGCGTCCTTGTCTTCGGGGATCGTCGTTATCAGCTTGTCACTCAAGTCGATATCGTCCATCCATATATCGCCGTCAACGGTAATCTCAATATGTGTGACCTGGTTGCCGGCGATGTCCTTGCGGGGTCCTATAGACTTCACGACGCCGGACACCGGAGAGTGGACGAAAGCGGAGATGAATCCGCCCGGCTCGGCAATCACCTGGCCGGCCTTCACCATATCGCCGGGAGCGACGACAGGCTTGGCGGGCGCGCCGAGATGCTGGGCCATCGAGACATAAACGGTCTGAGGCAGAGGCAGTTCCACTGTCGTGCACTCACGCGCGAATTTGCTGTCATTGGGGTGGACGCCGCCAATGGAGAAAGTAATCTTCTTATTCATTTGCAGCCTCCTTCTTCAAAACGGGGAAATTCACGGCGTGGATGGCGCCGGTAGGGCATTCTGCAACGCATTTCTTGCAGAGCTTGCATTTCGTGAAATCGATGTAGGCAACGTTGTCGGCAACGGTGATGGCCTCCTGCGCACACACCTTCGCGCACTTTCCGCAGCCTATGCAGGCGGACTGGCAGGCCTTGCGGGCCACTGCGCCCTTGTCCTTGTTCACACAGGACACGTAAACCCTCATCGAGCGCGGTCCCTTGTTGCGCAGTTCGATGATGCCCTTGGGGCAGGCCTTGGTGCAGGCGCCGCAGGCGGTACACTTCGACTCATCGACTACGGGCAGGCCGGTTTCCGGGTCCATACTCAGGGCACCGAACTGGCAGGCCTCGACGCAATCGCCGCAACCCAGGCAGCCGTATGGACACAGGGTGTCTCCGGCATAGAGGGCAGCCTTGACCCTGCAGGACTTCAGTCCGTCATACTCATTGACGGTGGGGCGCTTGTCACAACTTCCGTTGCAGCGCACGACGGCAACGGCGGGAGCCTTCTCCTTCATCTCATAACCGAGGATGGCGGCCACCTTCTTCATAACCTCATTGCCTCCCACGGGACAATAGTTGTTGTCCAGATTGGGAGCCTTCACGGCCGCATCTGCGAACGCACGGCAGCCGGCAAAGCCACATCCGCCGCAGTTGGCGCCCGGCATCACCTTCTCGATCTCGTCGATACGCGGGTCTTCCTCGACCTTGAATTTCTTCGCGACGAAGAAAAGGACGAGGGAGAGCAGGAGTCCGAGACCGCTCAGGATTGCGACTGTCCAAATAATCGTACTGGTCATTTATCTTTTTATATTAAATACATATTCGTTTCTCAATCTGCCGCAGAGCAGCCACAGCACCAGATAGTACACGGCAACTGCTCCGAGGGCCGACAGCCCGGACGCGAGTTCACCCGCACCGGCGCCGACGAGGCAGAGCAGCACTGCTACCATAACGCAGAGAGGGAGCACATAGGCCAGCCACACGGCCTTGTGGCCCATAGACGCGGAGAGGACTACGTTGACCTCTTCGCCAACCGACAGGTCATCGCCGATCTTCGTGGGCACCTGGACGGCCTTGGACTGCGACTCGGAAAGTCCGCAGAGGGCTTTGGCGTGACAGGCGCTGCAGGCGGATTCGGAAATTATTTCAACCGTGGTGAAATCGGGGGTGATCTCCACCACCCTTCCCTTGTGGGATATGTCCTGAGTTGAAGTCATACTAGAATTCCTGGGTATCCGCAAAATCGTTGTTCATCGCCGAGCCGGTGGTCATACCGGCCGCCTGCATATCCAACGCCTCGTCCATTTCGACGAAACGTATCTGGTCGCTCTTGAATGTCATATCGATGTCGGCGGTCTCGCCGTTCCTGTGCTTCGCGATGATTATCTGGGTCTTCTCGCGGTCCTCCTTGCTCTCGGAAAGGCCGATGTAGTCGGGCCTGTGGATAAAGATCACCATATCCGCATCCTGCTCGATGGAGCCTGACTCGCGGAGGTCGGAGAGTTGCGGCTTTCCGCCGCCACCCTGGCGCTGCACGGCCTGACGTGAGAGCTGCGAGAGCGCTATGATCGGGACATTGAGTTCCTTCGCCGTCATCTTGAGCGTACGGGATATCGCTGCGACTTCCTGTTCACGCATACCCCTCAGCTCGGGGGGACCCTGCATCAGCTGGAGGTAATCCACGACGATGAGGCGCACCTGCTTGTTCTTCACGAGATTCTTCGCCTTGGTCCTGAATTCCATAAGCTGGAGACCGGGGGTGTCGTCTATGTAGAGAGGAGCCTTCACGAGGGCCTTGAGCTTGTATTCCATCTGCTCCCACTCGTAAGGTTCGAGCTTGGCACCGCCCTTTATCTTGTCGGCCCCGAGACCTGTCTCCGAGGTCATCAGACGCTTGGCGAGCTGGATCGCGGACATCTCGAGAGAGAAGAAGGCGACGGGCATATGATGGTCCACGGCCGCATTCCTCACCAGGTTGAGCGAGAACGCCGGCTTTCCGACGGAAGGACGGGCCGCAAGGATGATGAGGTCCGAAGGCTGCCAGCCCATCGTTATCCTGTCTATGCTCTCGAAACCGGAAGGGACACCGTTGAGTCCGGTACGCCCCTGCATATCCTGGATGTCGTTGAGGGCTTCCGTAATGATGGAGCCTATATCCTGGATTTCCCTGCGCACATTGCTCTGGATGGCCTCATACACCTTGCTCTGGGCTGAATCGATGAGGTTGTCCACATTGACGGATTCGTCGTAGGAATCCCTGAGTATGTCGCAGGCGGCGCGTATGAGTTCGCGCTGTATCGTCTTCTGCTCGAGGATCTTGAGGTACTACTCGATATTGGCGGCGCAACCCACTTTCTCCGTGAGGTTCGCCAGCACGATGGCGCCTCCCACCTCCTCGAGCTTGCCGGCCGCCTTCAGGGCGTTCGTCACCGTGATCATATCGACAGCCGTGTACTCCGTGACGAGACGGGACATAGTCTCGAAGATGGTCTTGTGCTTGGGGTCGTAGAAGCAGGATGGCTTCAGCTCCTCGAGCGCCTGATCCACGCAGGTCTGCTCGAGCAGCATCGCTCCGAGTACAGCCTCCTCGACATCAAGGGCCTGGGGGGGCTTGTTTCCCATCTCCAGGCCTATGCTGTCAAGGTCGGTCTCCTTTGCCGCACGTTTGCGCGGACGTTGTGCAGAAGACTCGGCCATATATTAGTTCTCCGAATTGACGATGATGCGGCCGCAGTGCTCGCAGATGACGAGTTTCTTGCCGGAAGCGATGTCGAGAAGCCTCTGCGGGGTGATTTCATTGAAACAGCCGCCACAGGAGTTGTTGAATACGGTCACGACGGCGAGGTGGTTGTGGACACTCTCGCGGATACGGTTGTAGGCGCTCATCGTCCTCTCGTCGATCTTGGCTGCGCAGGCATCCCTCTTTGCACGGAGCTCGGCTTCCTCGCGGGCGGTGGACTCGACGATGGTGGCGAGTTCGGCGTTCTTGGCGGCGAGGTCCTCCTCACGGATACTGAGCTTGTCGCTGAGACGCTCGAGATCGGCCTTGCGGGTCTCGATGGACTCGCGGGCCTCGTTGATGTTCTTCTCGGCTATCGGGCGGAGGAGGTCCTGGTT
>JAKSKA010000096.1 GCA_024401915.1 Bacteroidales bacterium | reverse complement strand
AAATTTGGGATTCCGGTTCCTACGATAGGCGTTCGATTCGCCTGGGGGGTACAAAAAATTTTTATTATATTTGTAAGTTGATTACAGACAGTCTATGCTGAACGACGCTATACTTTCGGGTCTTATCAATCTCTTCGCCCTGCTGGATGCGGATGGCGGGAGGGATTCAAAGGCCTCCGAGGATTTGTTGGGGAGCTATCTCACGCACCATTTCGGTTTGCGTGACAAGCGTTCGTATATGGACCTCTACCGTGAACTGAGTGACTTCTACCGTGATATCGAGGTTGACAAGGACCAGATCATAGACAGCATCGCTTCCAAGCTCAGGCCCAATATGGAGTCCGGCGAGCTGACGCTGATACTTCTGCGTCTGATGGAGTTCAGCAGCCTCTCGTCCGACGGTTTCGACAAGGACAATCCCATATTCCATATCATTGCCGAACGCTTCGGCGTGAGTGACAGTCTTTACGATGATTTCTGCGATTTCATAGCCGGCAAGACTTCCGATGCCGTAAAGATACAGTCCTTCGACAAGTATGACGGTGTGTTCAAGACCCTCTGGATAGGGGAGACGAACACGATGCTGTTCTCATATCTCGGTGATGACGAGCTGCTCTTCAACGACGTGCGTCTGATGAAGGGCATATTCCAGATATGGCACAAGAGCGGTGTGGCCAAGAACCACAAGGGGGCGCCGATATATTATTCGGGCATACTCCAGGGTTACAACACCGAGGGCCAGGAGTCTATATGCTTCTCTGCGGTGGACATCAACTTCCGCTTCCCGGGCAGCAACAACGGTATCCACAACCTGAATACTGAGCTGCACAGCGGCGAGCTTGTGGCGATAATGGGAGGCAGCGGCGCCGGAAAGACCACGTTGCTGTCCATACTCAACGGCTCGCTCAGGCCGCAGGAGGGCACCATAGCCATCAACGGACATTCCATAGACGAGCCCGAGGCCAAGGGCCTCATAGGTTTCGTACCGCAGGATGACCTTCTGATAGAAGAACTTACGGTTTATCAGAACCTCTACTATACGGCAAGGTTCTGCTTCGACGGGATGCCCGAGGACGAGCTTGACCGCAGGGTGATGAAGACCTTGTCCGACCTCGGCCTCGAGGCGGCGAAGGACATAGTCGTAGGTTCGCCCCGCAAGAAGACCACCTCCGGAGGACAGCGCAAGCGCCTCAATATCCCCCTCGAGCTCATACGCGAGCCGGCCGTAATATTCCTCGACGAGCCCACCTCTGGCGTTTCATCCGCCGATACCGAGAACGTGATGGGCCTCCTGAAGGACCAGACATACAAGGGAAAGCTCGTTGTGGCTAACATACACCAGCCTTCCAGCGACGTGTACAAGCTGTTCGACCGCCTGCTGCTGCTTGACCTCGGAGGATATCCCGTGTTCGACGGCAACCCCATCGACGCCGTCACATATTTCAAGTCGGCCGCCAACTATGCCGACGCCCAGGCAAGCACCTGCCCCGTCTGCGGTAACGTGAATCCGGAGACTGTCCTCAATATCATCAGCGAGAAGGCCCTTGACGGAACGGGCAAGATCAGCCAGAACCGTAAGGTGTCGCCCGAGCAGTGGCACGGGATGTATCTCGAAAGCCGCAGGAACGCTACGGTGCCTTCCGCCGGCAATCTCGTGGAGACAGGGCAGAAGAGCCCGTCGCCCTTCAAACAGATGCTCATCTACCTTGAGAGGACCTTCAAGGCCAAGCTGTCCAACACGCAGTACATCCTCATCACCCTTCTCGAGGCGCCTCTGCTCGCCCTGATATGCGGTTTCCTTACAAGGTACGCCCCTGCGACGGGCTATACCGTGATGGACAACAAGAACATTGTCAGCTACTTCTTCATGGCCGTCATCGTGGCCGTGTTCATCGGTATGTCGGGCAGTGCGGAGGAAATCATCCGCGACCGCCTGCTGCTCAAGAGGGAGAAGTTCCTGAACCTCAGCTATAAGGCATATATATTCAGCAAGATTATTTTCGCAGCCGGCGTAGCCCTGCTCCAGACCGCCCTCTTCATCGTGGTCGGCAACCTGCTTATGGGCCTGCACGGCATGTTCCTGATGTGGTGGGCGATACTGTTCGTGTCGTCGCTGCTGTCCAGCCTGATAGGCCTGCTGCTTTCGCAGTGTATGGGCTCGGTGGTTGCGATCTATATCACCATACCTATTCTTCTGATACCCCAGATACTGCTCTGCGGTCTTGTGGTGGATTTCTCCGACCTCAACGGCAACAGTACCACGGACAATGTTCCCGTGATAGGTGAAGTGATACCTTCGCGCTGGGCGTTCGAGGCCGTGGCCGTGGGTACGTACTGCTACAACGACTATGAACGTCCGTTCTTCGAACTGGACAAGGAGAGATACCAGGCCTTCTTCTTCCGCGAGTCATATATACCCGAACTGGAGAGCCAGCTCGAGAAGATGAACTTCGTCGGGGAGAAGGATGCCGCTGCCGCTGAAGACTGCCGTCTGACCATAGAGAACAGTCTTCCCCGCCTGGCTGCCGCTGCCGGTATGGAGCCTTATGCCGGGGATTACAGCTATGAGTCTCTGGAAGCCTGGCTCGGGGAGGCCAAGTCGGAGCTCAGGAAGATATCGAATGACATCACCCTCAGGAAGGATGCCATACTGTCCTCGCTGCTGAAGGAACGCGGCAAGGAGAAGATGCTCGCCCTCAAGAAATCCAACTGCAACATACGTCTCGAAGAGTTCCTTACGGGCAGCGGCGCTGAAAAGGCCGTGGAGGTGGTCAAGAACCATCTCGTCCCGAGGTCGGGCTATGTGTTCCTCACTCCGGTCAGCCGCAACGGACGCGCGCCGTTCTACAGCTCCGTCAAGGTCGTCGGCGGCCTGGAGATTCCTACGCTGCTCTACAATATGTGCGTGATGCTGCTTATGTGCGTGTTGCTCATAGTGGTCCTGCTGCTTAACCTGCCTGAAAGAAGAAAAAAATAAACAATAACAATAACCACACAATCAAAATGAAAAAAATTACCATTCTGTTCGCCATTGCGGCACTCTGCTTTTCTGTAGGTTCCTGCTCATCCTGCGGGACCGGAAAAGGTCAGGAAGTAAAGAAGATCGAGAAGTCTCAGGCTGAGATCCAGCAGGAGGAACTCATCAAGATTCATCTTGACAGCCTCAGCAACGATTTCCTCCGCCTCAAACCTATCGGAATCATCAACTCTGTGAAGGACGGCCAGATCGTTCTCGACGAGAAGGAGAAACAGCTCAAGCCCGAATACCTCGTGGATCCCGCTTTTGCCAACGACCTCCAGACCCTCGCACAGAAGTATCGTGCCATCGCCATCCTCGCTGCCGACAAGGAGATAGCCAAGTTCTATGACATGCCTACAGCCGACTATGACAAGGCTCTCCTGAAACTTTATGCCGACGTCAATGACTCAGGTCTCAGGGATGTGATCGAGAGCGACAACTACGTTGACAGCATCAAGGCTTTCTACGAGTCCTCAAAGGCGAGCAACCGTACGAACTTCTTCTGGGATGCATCCGGTGCCGGTATCATCGAGGAACTCTACATCGCGTCACAGAACATCGACAAGTTCCTTTCAGCTTTCGATGACGAGTCAGCCTCCAACACATCATACCACATCACCCTCTTCAGCATCGCTATCGAGGATATTGCCGCCATCAACAGCGAGTATGATGAGCTGAACGAATCACTCAAGCCTCTGCAGGTTATCAATGCCATCAACCTCGAGCAGTTCAAGGAGCAGCTCGAACAGGCCAAGGACCAGATCGAGGCTTCACGCAAGGCCCTCCTTCAGTAGGAACCGTTTTTTTTCAATAAATTGAGCAGTGTGGCCTGTGTGCCGCACTGCTTGATTTCTCTCTATTCGGGTTATGAAAAGGATAGACATAAACGATTGGAATGAGAACGGCGGCGGATATTTCGGCAAGTCGTATTTCCACAAGACGGATAGCACCCTGCTTCTGAAGATGATGACAGAGGGCTTTCCCTCCGATGTCAGAGAGGAGGAATGCCGTCTTGCACATATCGTTTATGGAATGGGAATACCCACCCCGAGGCCCGGTGATCTTGTTACCGACGGTTCGCGTTTCGGAATGATATACGAGCGTATGCCGGAAAAGCTGTCCTTCGCCAAGGCTGTAGGTCTGTATCCTGAGAGAATTCCCGAACTTGCCTTGATGTTCGCCTCTATGGTGAAACAGCTTCATTCCACTCCCTGCTCGCCGGAATGCCCTCCCGTGAAAAAGCTGTGGGCGGATTGCATCAGGCAGAACACTTTCCGCAGCGAGGCGATGAAGTCAAGGGCGATAGACATGCTTTATTCTATTCCTGACGCCGATACCTGCCTTCACGGCGACCTCCATTTCGGGAACGCCATTCTGTCGCGCGGCAAGGGATATTTCATCGATCTGGGAGGTTTCTGCAGTGGTTACCCCCTGCTCGATATGGGTATGATGATGGGCATTCTGCACTTCGGCAAGGCCTTCCCCGATTTCTTTTTCAACAGTTACCACTGCACCGTCGAACAGGGAACCGAATTCTGGCATTGTTTCCTGAAGTCCTATTTCGGCCCCGATGTCGATATCGACGCCAAGGAGAAGGATCTGATGCCCTGCCTCGCCCTCCGTCAGATCAGCGTCGAACCCTCGATGGGCAAGCCTCTCCCCGACGAGGACTGTGCCGAGCCGTTCAAATTGTTCGAGTAATAAGTTCTGAAAGCACGCGGCCGACTGCTTCGAATGTGAACCCGGACAGGGTTGCGTCGAAGCGTTTTTTGATTTCACCTGTACATAGCCTGCCGATGGAACCCTCGTGGGTGTAGCGGGCGGAAATTGGTCTGTCGCTACCCTCGGCGGTCTTGCCTGTAAATTCGCCGCGCTCTATGGCCTCTCCTACAATCCGGTAAGCGTCGCGGAAGGGCATCCCTTCGGCTACCAGGTCATTGACCGCTTCCACACTGAATGCCATTGCGTATTCCGGTCTGTCCATAAGGCCTTCCGTCACCTCAAGGTTTCCGATAGCGTAGTCCATAATGTCAAGACACTCGTCAATCTCGTCGAATACAGGCAGATAGACCTCCTTGAGAAGTTGGAAATCACGGAAATATCCGCAGGTCAGGTTGGCTGTCATATTGCGTATCGTTCCGGGCGTGCCGCAAAGTCTGTTGCAGTGCGAGCGTATCAGTTCGAACACATCCGGATTCTTCTTGTGTGGCATTATGCTCGAGCCGGTTGTCATCTCCTTTGGAAGTTTGATGAATCCGAAGTTGCGGCTGTTGTACAGGCAGCAGTCAGCGGCAAGACGTCCTATGGTTTCGGCAACGCAGGAGACTGCGAATGATACCTCACGTTCCAGCTTGCCGCGTCCCATCTGGGCATAGATGGAGTTGTAGTCAAGGTCTTCGAAACCAAGAAGTTCCGTAGTCATACGGCGGTCCAGTGGAGCCGATGACCCGTAGCCGGCAGCGGAGCCGAGGGGGTTGCGGTTGCATACCTTCCAGGCCGCGAGAAGCATCTCCAGGTCGTCGGCGAGGCTTTCGGCGTATGCTCCTAGCCATAGTCCGAATGACGACGGCATTGCCACCTGCATATGAGTGTAGCCCGGCATAAGTATGTCCTTGTATTTCTCCGAGGCCTCGGAAAGCGTTTCGAAGAGCGCCTTCACCTTGCCGACGGTCTTTTCGAGGCGTGCGCGCGTGAAGAGCTTGATGTCGAGCATCACCTGGTCGTTGCGTGAGCGTCCGGTGTGGACTTTCTTTCCCAGAGCGCCGAGTTTTTCCGTCAGCAGGAATTCAACCTGCGAGTGAACGTCCTCCACATCCGGTGCAATCACGAACTTGCCTTCAGCTGCAAGTCCGTACAGTCTGCGCAGTTCTTTGAGCAGC
>JAKSKA010000095.1 GCA_024401915.1 Bacteroidales bacterium | reverse complement strand
TGCGGGGAGCTACCCGGAGGGCTCTCCTCGCGGCGCGCGTTGCTGACTTGGCATTCTCCGCGAGCGAATCAGGGGGCAGAGCCCCCTCACAAGGCGCCCCCTAAAACGGCAGATCATCCGCCGATTCATCGGACACCTGGGGGGCAGCCGGCGAAGGCGCGGGAGCGCTGTACTGGGGCTGAGGCTGGGGATCAGGGGCGCTGTAGGCAGGAGCGGAGTACTGGGGCTGGGCCTGAGGGGCCGGGGCCTGATACTGGCCGGCGGCGGGTGCAGCGGCATCCGTACCGTCCGGACGGCGTCCGAGAAGCTGAAGCGTATCGACATTGATTTCGGTCTGATACTTCTTCACCCCCTGCGCATCGGTCCAGGACCTTGTCGTAAGCTTGCCCTCGATGTAAACCTGCGTTCCCTTACGGATATACTTCTCCGCAACGTCTGCGGACTGCCTCCAGCAGACGATGTTGTGCCATTCCGTATTTTCCTTGGTCTCACCGCTCCTGGTCGTATAACGCTCGGAGGTAGCAAGAGTGAAACGTGCAACCTTGGCGGAACCCTGGGCTCCGTTGCCATCAAGATAACGGACCTCCGGGTCTCTGCCGGCGTTACCTATTAGAATTACCTTATTGACTGACATATTCTATTGTTTTATTGATTCCGTTTTCCGCAAAGATAGCAATACAATCGTTTATTCAAACGGATATTAAAAATAATTGTAAAGATATTTCTGTTTTTTACAATTATCAGGCCATCTCCGCGCCGGGAACCTGCTACAACAGATGGCAGCCGACGGTAAGTCCGGCCATCACGATGCTGACCATCGACATAAGCTTGATGAGGATGTTGAGGGAAGGTCCGGACGTATCCTTGAAAGGATCGCCCACGGTATCTCCGACGACGGTGGCGTGGTGGCACTCGGAGCCCTTTCCGCCACAATTGCCTTCCTCGACGAACTTCTTGGCATTATCCCAGGCACCGCCCGAATTCGACATGAACACGGCAAGCACGAATCCGGCCCCGAGTCCGCCGATAAGGAGTCCGAGCACACCGGCAACGCCGAGCACGACGCCGACGGCAACCGGGACGACTATCGCGATGATCGAGGGAACGAGCATCTCGTGCTGCGCTGCCTTGGTGGAGATTTCGACACAGCGCTTGTAGTCAGGCGTGCCTTCTCCGGTAAGGATACCCTTGATTTCAGCGAACTGGCGGCGCACCTCGACAGCCAGCTTCGAAGCTGCGCGTCCGACTGCATCCATAGTGAGGCCGCAGAAGAGGAACGCCATCATAGCGCCGATGAACACGCCCGCAAGCACTGTGGGGTTCATAAGGCTGACGTTGAACTCGGCGAGCACGTCGAGAATGGAGGCCGATGCAGCATCCACGCCATTGATCAGAGCACCGGCCGTGCGGCCGATGGCAATCTTGATCTCCTCTATGTAGGAGGCGAGGAGGGCGAGGGCCGTCAGGGCGGCGGAGCCTATGGCAAAGCCCTTTCCTGTAGCGGCAGTCGTGTTTCCGAGGGCATCGAGCACATGGGTGCGCTCGCGCTCTGCGGGATCGAGTTCGGACATCTGCGCATTTCCGCCGGCATTGTCGGCGATGGGGCCGTATGCATCGGTAGCAAGGGTGATTCCGAGCGTGGAAAGCATTCCGACGGCTGCGATTGCGACACCGTAGAGGCCCTTGGAAAGGCTGGCGGCACTGAGCATATCCCTGGTATCGAAACCGATGGCGCAGAGATACGAAAGCACGATGGCGCACGCAATGGTGAGCACGGGAATGGCCGTGGAGCGCATTCCGAGTCCGACGCCGCTGATGATGACGGTCGCGGGTCCGGTTTCGGAAGAACGAGCAAGCTCCTGCGTTGGCTTGTATGAATGGGACGTGTAGTATTCGGTCGATTTCCCGATGATCACGCCGGCGAGCAGGCCGCTGACGACGGAGAGGGAGAACTGCCACCAGGATGCATCAGAGGTGCCGAACACCAGGGCGAGGATGCCGAAAGTGGCGACTCCGCTGAGGATGGCGGCGAGGTTGGTTCCGAAGCTCATCGACTTCAGCAGCTGGGCCATTCCGGCTCCCTCGCGCGTACGCACCGTAAAGATGCTGAGGACGCTGAGCACGACGCCGACGGCGGCGATGAGCATAGGAGCGATGATGGCTTTCGTCTGCATCTCGGGGCCAAGGGCATAGAATGCGGAAGCGCCGAGTGCCATAGTGGAAAGTATCGAGCCGCAATAGGATTCATAGAGGTCCGCACCCATTCCGGCCACGTCACCCACGTTGTCACCTACGTTGTCGGCGATAGTGGCGGGATTGCGGGGGTCGTCCTCAGGGAGGTCACTTTCGACCTTGCCGACGATATCCGCTCCCACGTCAGCGGCTTTTGTATAGATGCCGCCGCCCACGCGGGCGAAGAGGGCCTGGGTGGACGCGCCCATTCCGAACGTGAGCATCGTGGTGGTGATCACCACAAGCTTCTGGGCCTCGGAAGCCTCAGTTACGAATATATTGAGGATAATCCACCAGAGAGCGATATCGAGAAGGCCGAGACCGACGACGGTCAGGCCCATCACGGCTCCTGAGCGGAACGCAATTTTCAGTCCTCCGTTAAGGGATTTGCGGCAGGCGTTGGCAGTGCGGCCCGACGCGAACGTGGCGGTTTTCATCCCTATGAATCCGGCAAGACCTGAGAAGAAGCCGCCGGTAAGGAATGCAAAGGGAACCCAGGGGTTCTGTACACCGAAGCCGTACGCGAGCACGGCGAAGAAAGCAGCCAGGATGATGAATACGATTATCACGACCTTGTACTGCTGTTTGAGATATGCCATCGCGCCTTCACGGACGTAGAGGGCAATCTGTTTCATCGTGGGAGTTCCTTCATCCTCCTTCTTCATCTGCCTATAGAAGATAAAGGCGAAAAGGAGGGCCAGCAATGACGCTGCGGGAACTGCGTAAAATAAAGGATTCATAAAAAATATTAATTTAGAAATAAAGAAAAATAAAAAAGGGGAAGACCAAATCTTCCCCTTTCGTTTTGCTTACTCAGCTTTTGTTTCCTCGGGTTGAGGTGTCTCCGGGGAGGCCTCGGCCGGAGCCTCGGTCTTCTTCGCGCGACTGCGTCTTGTGGTCTTCTTGGCCTTGGGAGCAGCGCTTGCGAGAGCAGCCTCGTTGAAGTCTACCAGTTCAATGAGTGCCATTTCGGCAGCATCGCCCTGACGGAAACCGATGTGGAGGACACGTGTGTATCCGCCCGGACGGTCAGCGATCTTGGGAGCGACGGTACGGAAGAGCTCCGTAACGGCCTCCTTGTTCTTGAGATAGCTGAACACAACACGACGTGAGTGGGTTGTGTCTTCCTTGGACTTGGTGATGATCGGTTCAACAAAAGACTTGACAGCCTTGGCCTTTGCAACCGTGGTCGTAATCCTCTTGTTGAGGATCAGAGAGCACGCGAGATTGGAAAGAAGCGCCTTGCGGTGTCCGCTCTGGCGGCCAAGATGATTGACTGATTTATTGTGTCTCATTGTTAAATGTTCTTTTTCTTGGGTTCAATATTATACTTGGTGACATCCATTCCGAACGAAAGCTTCATCTTCTCGACGAGAAGGTCGATCTCCTGGAGAGACTTGCGACCGAAGTTGCGGAACTTCATAAGCTCTGCACGGGAATAGGAAACGAGGTCGGCGAAGGTGTCGATGTCAGCTGCCTTGAGGCAGTTGAACGCACGTACGGAAAGACCCATTTCCGAAAGTTTCGTCATAAGAAGGTGCTTCATACGGAGAGACTCCTCGTCAAGCTCCTTGCACTCGGTCTCGACAGCGCTCTCAAGTGCCATCTTCTTGTCGTCCGTAAAGAGCTTGAAGTGGTAGATGAGGATGGCTGCAGCTTCCTGCAGGGCATAATTAGGAGTGATGGAACCGTCTGTCACGATCTCGAGATTGAGTTTCTCGTAGTCAGTCTTCTGCTCGACACGCCAGTTCTCGACGCTCCAGTTGACCTTGCGGATAGGAGTGTAGATTGCATCGACAGGAATTGTGCCGATGGGAGTGTTCTCGTCCCTGAGCTCCTCAGCGGGAACGAAACCGCGGCCCTTGGTGATGGTTATCGCGATTTCGAGCTTGACTGAAGGCTCGAGGCTGCAGATATGCTGATCAGGATTCAACACCGTGAAAGAAGACAATCCCTTGGTGATGTCCTCGGCGGTAAACTCCTGCTTGCCGCTGATGACGATGTTTGCCGTCTCAGAGTCAACGGTCTCGACCATTCTCTTGAACCTTACCTGCTTGAGATTGAGGATGATGTCCTGCATACCCTCGATTACGCCGGGAATGTTCTGGAACTCCTGGTCTACGCCCGATATTTTGATCTGGCTGATGGCAAAACCCTCAAGAGAGGCCAGAAGTATGCGGCGGAGAGCGTTACCGATTGTCTGACCGTATCCGGGCTCGAGGGGGCGGAATTCAAAACGGCCGACGGTATCGGTGCTTTCGAGCATAATGACCTTATCAGGTTTCTGAAATGCTAAGATTGCCATAATTTACTTTTTTGGTGTTAAATGTTACTTGGAGTAGAGGTCGACGATAAGCTGCTCGTTGATGGACTCGGGGATCTCGGTTCTTGCGGGAACGTTGAGGAATTTTCCCACGAGGGTCTTGGGGTCGAACTCAAGCCAGGGATACCTGGTGATTGAAGCAACGCTTGCCTGGATGACTTCGAGGCTCTTGGAGCGCTCGCGCACTGCGATCGTGTCGCCGGGCTTCACCTGGGTGGAAGAGATGTTGCAAACCTCTCCGTTGAGGGTGATGTGGTGATGGGACACGAGCTGACGTGCAGCGGCACGCGTAGGAGCGATGCCAAGGCGGTAAACGACGTTGTCAAGACGGCTCTCAAGGAGGAAGAGGAGGTTCTCACCCTTCTGGCCGCTCAGGCGGCAGGCCTTGTTGTAGGTGTTGTGGAACTGACGCTCGAGGACACCATACATATACTTGACTTTCTGCTTCTCTTTGAGCTGGGTGCCATACTCCTTCGCTTTCTTGCGCTTTGCAGCGAGGCCGTGCTGGCCGGAAGGATAGTTCCTCTTCTCAAAGTATTTGTCTGCTCCATAGATAGGCTCGCCGAACTTACGGGCGATTTTGGTACTGGGACCTGTATATCTTGCCATAGTAATACTTCTTTAAAAAATCAAACTTTACGACGGCCTTTGGGACGACAACCATTGTGAGGCATAGGGGTTACATCGACGATCTCGGTAACGATGATACCTGCATTGTTGATTGTTCTGATAGCGGATTCACGTCCGGCACCGGGGCCCTTGACATAACACTTCACGCGGCGGAGACCTGCGTCGAATGCGGTCTTTGCCGCATCCTCGGCTGCCATCTGGGCTGCATAGGGAGTGTTCTTCTTCGATCCGCGGAAACCGCACTTACCGGCCGAGCCCCAGCTGATGACCTGGCCCTGAGCATTGGTAAGGGAAACGATGACGTTGTTGAAGGTTGATGAAATATGGGCCTCGCCATAAGCTTCAACCTTGACAACTCTTTTGGATGTTGTAGTTTTCTTTGCCATAATTCATCTGTTTTACTTCGTTGCCTTCTTCTTGTTGGCAACAGTCTTCTTACGACCCTTGCGGGTACGGGCGTTGTTCTTGGTGCTCTGGCCGCGTACGGGGAGACCCACACGATGGCGGATTCCGCGATAGCAACCGATATCCATAAGACGTTTGATGTCCATCTGGACAGAGGAACGGAGCTCGCCCTCGATCTTGTACTCCTCATTGATTTCAGTACGGATCTTTGCGATCTGGTCGTCGTTCCAATCACCAACTTTGATGTTACGATCGATACCGCACTTGTCCAGAATCCTCTGGGCCGAGCTGCGGCCGATACCGAAGATATAGGTAAGACCTATCTCTCCTCTTTTGTTGTTTGG
>JAKSKA010000094.1 GCA_024401915.1 Bacteroidales bacterium | reverse complement strand
CCAGTAAGCACCCGCAATGGCGGTGAGCTTCAGTGCCTTGATGTCGTCGACGTGCTTGATATGCGGTCCGCGGCAAAGGTCCGTGAAGGCGCCGTTCGTATAGAAACTGATTGTCCCGTCCTCGAGGTCCTCGATAAGCTCGCACTTGTAAGGGTCTCCCTTCGCCTTGAAATATGCCAGGGCGTCGGCCTTGGACACTTCCTTGCGCTCGAAGGTCTCCTTGGCCTTCGCGAGTGCAATCATCTTGTCTTCTATCGCCTTGAGGTCGGATTCACTTATCTGTCTGTCTCCCAGATCGACGTCATAGTAGAATCCGGTTTCGACTGCAGGTCCTACACCGAATTTGACGCCGGGATAAAGCGCTTCAAGCGCTTCAGCCATAAGATGCGCCGAAGAATGCCAGAAGATTTTTCTGGTTTCGACCTCATCCCAGGAGCGGATGGTTCCGTCAGTAAATGCT
The DNA here is from genome assembly GCA_024401915.1 of Bacteroidales bacterium. Next base: position 5,504 of record JAKSKA010000094.1, on the reverse strand, counting down.
ATTGTCATCTTTATAAAAAATTATTAGCCTGCAAAGATAACTATTTTCCATTACTTTCGCAATTGCCCTTGCGGCTTTTCTCTATGAGGGATTTCGCTCTCCTTATCCGGGTCCGTACAGTATTGAGCTCAAGCTGGAGTTCCTCCGCTATCTCCTTGTACTGCAGTCCGTTGACGAGACGCAGTTCGGCCACTTTCCGGTACAGCTCGGGAAGGCCCTCTATGCAGTTCTCCGTCTCCTCCCGGTCTTCGTTCTCGATTATCGTGTCGAGAGGGGATGCGTCATCGCCGGTAAAAGCCGCCATCCCGGTCGAGAGTCCGTCCTCGAGGCTGACGAGTTTGCCCTGTGCTCGCTGCTTCTGGTCCAGCACGTCGAGTGCAGTGTGATAGGCTATGGAACGCAGCCAGGTACCGAACTGGCTCAGGGACGGATCGTACGAACCTATCTGCCGGAAAGCCTTTTCGAAGCTCCGCGAGCAGATATCGTCTATCTCGAACTCGTCCAGGCCCTTGATCGAGCCTTTCAAGAAGGATTTGAGCGCATCTATGTGCGTATCCCACAGTGCGGTGAATGCCGTACCGTCTCCGATGATGGCCCTGCGGACCATTTCATCAATGGGCATCAAGCCAATTTTTGCCATAATTACATTCTACAGTCAGGGGAACCGAGAGTTCCATCGCATTTTCCATACCTTCCTTCAGGATCGAGGACACCTTCTCCACCTCCCGTTCAGGCACTTCGAGCAGCAGTTCGTCGTGGATCTGGAGCACTATCCGTGACTCGCAACCAGCCTCGGAAAGAGCTTTGTCTACCCTGATCATCGCTATTTTCATAATGTCGGCGGCAGTGCCCTGGATAGGGGCGTTTATTGCATTCCGCTCCGCCAGCGCGCGGATATTGCCGTTGCTGCTGTTGAGGTCAGGGACATAGCGGCGCCTTCCGAGAAGGGTGGACACATAGCCGTCGGTCCTCGCCTTCGAAAGCGTAGCGTCTATCCATCCGCGTATCGACGGGAAGGTGGCGAAATAATCCTTAATCAGCTGCTGCGCCTCTCCGCGAGGGCATTTCAGCCGTTGTGCGAGCCCGAACGCGGACATTCCGTACATAATGCCGAAATTGACGGTTTTCGCCATCCTGCGCTGGTCAGCGCTAACTTCCTCAACCGGTACGTGGAAGATCCTGGACGCCGTGGAAGCGTGGACATCCTGCCCCGAGCGGAATGCGGCGACGAGGTTGGCGTCCCCGCTGAAATGGGCCATCAGCCTGAGCTCTATCTGTGAATAGTCGGCCGACATTATCACGTAGCCGGGCTTCTCCGCCACGAAAGCCTTGCGTATCTCGCGGCCGCGCTCTGTGCGAATCGGGATGTTCTGCAGGTTGGGGTTCGAGCTGCTTAGTCGTCCCGTGCTCGTGAGGGCCTGGTTGAAAGTGGTGTGCACGCGTCCGTCACGCTCGCTGATATAGCCCGGGAAAGGCTCGATATAGGTGTTCAGAAGCTTCGTCAGCCCCCTGTATTCGAGGATCGAATCAATCACCGGACTGCGGTCGGCAAGAGCGGAGAGCGTCTCCTCGTCAGTGGGCCACCTGCCCGTCTTCGACTTCTTCTCCGAGGGGTCCAGTTTCAGCTGTTCGAAGACCAGTTCCCCTATCTGCTTCGGGGAGTTCAGATTCAGGGAGGGGTTGCCGGCAATCTCCCTCACCTTCGCTTCCTCGGCCACGATGCCGGTCTTCAGCGTGTCCGCGAACTCCTTGAGGGAGCGCACGTCCACTTTCACGCCGTTGAGCTCCATACGGCTCAGCACGCGCAGCAGGGGCTCCTCGATGCCATTGTAGAGTTTCAGCGCATCATCGGAGGCTTCGAGGTCGGCGAGGACACGGGAGCAGAGGGAGGCTATCCTTTCCGTTTCCGTTCCGAAATCGGCAGCGGCATCGCCATCTTCACCGAAAAGGCTGTCGGACTGGTCCGCCGCTATCGGGGCGGCCTCACTGCCGAGGTACTCCAGGGTCAGGTCCTCGAAGGCGTGACTGCGTTCAGGGTCAAGCACATAGTGCATAAGTTCCACATCCAGGAGGCGGCCGCCGAGGGAGATATTCCACTCGCGCTGCAAACTGTTTACAAGACTCTTCAGTTCCATCCCGGCCTTGGCCGTGGAAGTGTCTTCCAGCTCTTTCCGGAAAGTTTCAGGCGAAGCGTGGCGCACGCCCGAGTCATCCTTCAGCCAAAGTTCCCCGCCCTTCAGGTTCAGGGTCAGGAAGGTGGTGCCCGAGACAGTCACTTTCCGGCTTTCCGCCTTCGGTGCTCCGGCCTTTTCGGGCAGCAGCTTCTTGAGGGAGAACATCTCATACTCCGCCACAAGCGCATTGAATTCTGGTGTCTGGAACGCATTCAGGCGCATTTCGTCGGCGGTGACGTCAATCGGGACGTCCGTTCTGATCGTGACCAGCTCACGGCTGAGGCCGATGTGGTCACGAGCGGCCTCGAAGAGCGAGCGCATACGCGGAGTAAGCGCGTCAAGGTGGTCATATATCCCCTGCACGTTCCCGTGGGCGGCAAGAAGTTTCGCTGCACCAACCGGTCCGACACCCTGCACACCGGGAACGTTGTCGGAGCTGTCGCCGCATATCGCAAGCACGTCCACGACCTGCTCCGTACGCTCTATCCCCCATTTCGCGCAGACCTCGGCCTCGCCAAGCACCTCGTTCTCCCCGCCAGCCTTGCCTGGTTTGTACTGGAAGATCCCGGGAGCGACGAGCTGGCCGTAATCCTTGTCGGGAGTGACCATATACACTTCGAAACCCTCTGAGGCAAAGCGTTTTGCCGCAGTGCCGATAACGTCGTCGGCCTCGAAGTCCTTTACCATCAGGACAGGGATGCCGAGGGATTTCACAATCCCGGTGAGAGGCTCGAGCGCATCTATCACAAGCTGGGGAGTTTCACCACGGTTGGCCTTGTATTCCGGATACATCCGGTTGCGGAAAGTGCCTCCGGGAGGGTCGAAACTCACGGCGAGATGGGAAGGTTCCTCCCTCTTGATAAGTTCAAGGAGATATTTTGTAAAGCCGAAAAGGATGGACGTGTCCACACCTTTGGAATTGACCATAGGGCGTCCGAGGAATGCATAGTACATCTTGAACACCAGCGCGTGGCCATCGATCAAAAAAAGTTTCATACCCCCAAAGATATGAAACTTTAGCGAATAATCCACTTGAGACCGAGAGTGGCGCCAAAGGAATTCCCGAGCACCTGGCCGGCATCGGCATAGATGCCCGGAAGTATCTGAAGTTTTCCGCCAAGCATAGGGATTATGCCGGTGAACCCTCCGCTGAACTGGTGCAGAGGTGTTTCCTTGACCGTTCCCCATTCGTGGTTTGCCTGCGAGGGTTCGATGTAAGGGATATCGTACATACCGTACGCCTGCGTATAGGTGAGCATCAGCTTGTAGGGATAATGGTGGAAGAGTTTTCCGCTGAGGCCGACGTGGTGCGCCTTGAGCCTGTTGTTCTCGACGCCGAGAACCACTCCCGCCGGATTCCAGCTCCCGCCCCGGGTGCCTTTCGGATAGGAAAGCGGATTGCCGACCGTCATCCCGTGATGTGTCCATCCGGATTTATATTCGGAATTGTTGAAGTAGTTGTCCTTTCCCGTGAAAGACATCCCCGGGCCCAATGGTATCGGGTTCCCTTCATCATCGAATTCCGGGTCCAGCCTGGTCCCGGACTGGTACATCGTGTACTGGTACTCATAGACGATGCTGCTCACCCATTTGTCCTTGTCGTCGAATGAGAAGGCGATGGTGTTGACGCCGTCCGGGAAATTCTCGAAACGCATTCCCGACTTGTCATTATAGGTGATGTCGTGCTGCGCGGACAACTTCCAGCCGTCCCCTTTCCATCCGAGTTTGAGATGTTCGCGTCCCCGTTGGTCTCCAAGCACGTTGAACCTGTCCACGAGCGGTCCGTCCGGTGCTGCACTTTTTCCAAGAAGAACACGTATATAATCGCTGAATGAGGATGGCGCTTTCCGCCCTTCAGGGTCTTTTCCACGCCACAGGGCCCAGTTGTCCAAGCCTATGGTAATGTCAAACCTGCCGAAGAGGCCGGTAAGATACAGGGCGGAGTTGTGTACCATCGCTCCCTTCATATACCGGCTGTCGGTGGTCATGTAATCTCCGAATGCGGCACTCAGCTGCAGATGGCCGTTGGTGCCGGGGATATTGAGCCGGTCCATGTTGAAACTGTACCCTGGCCAGGATCTGCAATTGCCGCTTCTCTCGACATTCCCGGCAGTGGTTGACAATGTTCCCAGGCCCGGGTCGACGCCCAGGTAATCCTGACTACAGCGCTTCATCCCGAGATCAAGGCTGAGCGCTTTCCATTTTACGCTGGCGAAGAGCTCGTCCGGGAAGAACTCCACCGGTCTGAAATGGTCGGTGAGCACAGCCGCTCCCGCACCCCATTTCCACTGGAAATCCTTGCTTTCATCATATTGTGTTCCCGCCTGGACCAGCGTGACGGCTCCGCTCGTGACCGGCATAATGCCATATTGGTTGGCATAACTCCAGAATGGCATATTGCCGTCGGAGGACAGTGCTCCGAGCAGAAGTGCTGAGATTACGAAATCATTCATTCTACAAAAGTAGTTATTTTTTCGTCAATTATTCCTACCTTTGACGTTTGATGAAAATCGCCTGTCTGATATCTTCTCTCCGTCTCGGCGGCGCTGAAAAGCAGTTCGTCGGGCTTGCCTGTATGCTCAAGGAAGCAGGGAACGACGTCGAGGTGATTACATACAGGGAAGGCGATTTCTATTCCGACAGGCTCTCCGCCGCATCCGTACCCCTTGTCAGGATCGATTCGAAAGGAGACCTGGGCATCGTCCGGAAGATTGCCGACCGTTTGAATGAGAGCGACTGCGAGGTGCTGATATCATTCCTCGCCGGGACCAATGTAAAAGCCTGCCTGGTAAAAAGACTTTGTCCGTCATTGAAACTTGTCGTTTCCGAACGGAATTTCAATCTTTCCTACCATCTTCACGACGCTCTTCGCTTCGCTTTCTACAGGAGATACGCGGACAGGGTGGTTTGCAATTCATTCGCCCAGACGGATTTCATCAAGCGGCATTTCGGGAGTTTGTCGGACCGTCTCTCCACGATTCCCAATTTCGTGGAACTTGAAAAGTTTGTCCCCTCATCAGATGCGCCCCTGCCCGGCCGCATAGTCGTAACGGCAAGGATATGCAGGCGCAAGAACGCACTCGGACTCATTGCGGCAGCCGCAGAGCTCAGGGACGCCGGTGAACGGTTCGACATCATCTGGTATGGCAGAAACAGGGATTCGAAGTATCTTCTCAAATGCCTCGATCTCATCCGCAGGAATGGACTGGAGGAGATTTTCCGTTTCGAGGATGCGTCGAAGATGACCGGGAGCATATATCGTGACGCATCGATATTCTGTCTTCCAAGCTTTTACGAAGGGACGTCTAACTCCATCTGCGAGGCCCTTGC
>JAKSKA010000093.1 GCA_024401915.1 Bacteroidales bacterium | reverse complement strand
ACGTCTCGGAGAGCAGCCGTATCTTTCCATCTACAAGGACCTCGTCAACAGGGCGAAAGCGCGTTAAAACGACTTTTCAGCGGGCGCTGCCCCCCTTATCCGCTCACTTCGCTATCGTTCCGATACGCTACCACTGAACCGGTTCGCTGCGCTCTGGACGTTCATCTGCCCGGAAATCAGCTCCGTGTGTGAAAATTCGGCCTATTTATGAAAAAATTAATTAATTCATGAAATCAAGAACATTCCATACCATTGAATATTCAGCATTCAAAGCAGTTCTTACCTGCATTTTGACAGTATACTGCATAGAGGCCAACGGACAGTACAAAGGAAATGACCCGCAGCGCGCCGATGCAAAGATAGCACTCAAGGAATCTGTGTCATGGTCGTCAATTCTCGCTGATGACAATACAGGCCTCAAGCACATCGGCAACATAACTGCTCCGGAAAAAGGGACGGATAAATATGATTTCTGGTCCATAGGCTGCGAGACTATGGACAGGGATTACTCTTTCCTGCCTTCATACAAGCAGTACCTGTCAGAATTGGGGGCCGGTTACGGCAGGCTGATGTCCGGCTGGGCCAAGACTGAAAAAGTCAAGGGACAGTACAATTTCGACTGGCCGGAGGAGCATGTCGGCGGCCTTGCGGCAGAAGGAGGCAAGCCCTGGATGTGTCTCTGTTACGGAAATGAGCTTTATTCAGACACAGGCACCCTGCTGTTTTCTCAGATTATCACAGGAGAGGAGACTCTTGCCGCGTGGGAAAGATATGTCGAGGCGCTTGTCCAGAGATACAAGGGCAGGATTCATATGTATGAAATCTGGAACGAGCCCAATTACGGGGGCATATACAAGACCCCAGGGTTGAAGGAAGTCACATACAGCAGGTATGCCGAGCTTGTGTACAGGACCGTACGTGCCATACGCAAATACGATAAGAAGGTTGCCATCGCTGCCGGAAGCCTTGCTTCATATCTTGACTTCGATTTCTGCATGAGCTTCCTGGATTTCCTTAAGGAAAGAGGCCTTCAGAAGGAAGTCGATTACATTACTTTCCATCCGTACGGGTCCATCCCCGAAAGACGTTTGGATGAAATCGTCGATCTGCAAAAATCACTCAAGCAGAGTGTTCCGTGGATTTCTCTCCTGCAGGGAGAAGTGGGTATCAGAGGTCTTTTCGACACTTTCGGGCAAGACCTGAAAAACAACGAATTCGCTCAGGACAAATGGGTCCTCAGGCAGATGGCAATGGAGTTCGGACTCGGCATACCTTGTTCCATCTTCTCCATGATTGACAACAAATATCCCCACAAGCTCCAGTCTTACGGAATGCTTGCAGCGGATCTTCAGGGACGCTCTTTATACAAGCGCCCTCAGTTCTACGGTTATCAGAACATGGTTTCGGTGTTGGATAAGGAAGTAAAGGCTGGTCCGGCACTGGATGTGGACATAGATGCTGAAAAGCAACTGTATCACATATCAATCACCGGAAAAGGAAAAATCAAGGGCATTATGCTCTGGTTCGGAAATGAAAAACCGGGCAATTCCAGCATCAAGGACCGCGTGGGTGTCAAGGTTGCCGGACTCAAGCTCAAGAATCCCGTTTATGCCGATATGATTACAGGCCGCGTGTTTGAACTAGCCGATTTCCAGGTCACATCCGAGGGAATGGAGTTCCATAACCTCCCCCTTTGGGATGCTCCTGTGCTGATTATGGAAGCCGACGCGTTCAGATGGACTTCCGTAGCGCCGGAAAAGAGCTTCAAAAAAGCAGCGCCCAAGACGGCTGCACCCGTCAAGAAGGTTACTCCCATCTGCCCCGGCAAGTGAACATTTGTGTGGACGAATGAACACAACTGAATTGGATATGCGAATGTTATAGCATCTGTTCTTGTTTCATCCGTCTGAAGGACTGGTTATTTGAAAATTCCTGACGGGATTTTACCGGTCCAAGTGGCCGGAGCTTCAAGGCCAAGGGCATACGCGGACATCATCGGGATCCAGTCCCATCCGGAGGTGTTCGCACGTCTCGGAGAGCAGCCGTATCTTTCCATCTACAAGGACCTCGTCAACAGGGCGCGGGCGCGCTGAAAATATTTGTATTTTACGGCGTTTTGGTTATCTTTGTGTGTTTGACAACCAACCACAATGATGACCACTTTTCTTACGCTTCTTATCTCGGCTCTCGGGATAATCCCCGCACCGAAATCCATTACTGAACAGGACGGCAGCTTCGTAGTTCCCGAAAAGATCGAATACATCGTCACAGCCGCGAAGAAGGTTGAGACGGCAGCTTTCGAAGGATATCTTTCAAGCAGGACCGAAGGTTTCTGCCCCGCATCGTCCGGATTGAATTTCGAGAAGGCGCCGGCAAAGGCGAAGAAGGCTGACGTCAGGTTCCTCATCGGGCCCAAATACTACAAGGGTGGCAGATTCGCTTCCGAAGGATACACCCTTACCATAAGCCCTTCGGGCATAACGGTCAGCGCCGCGAGCCCCGCAGGCGCCTTCTACGCCGTCCAGAGCCTGATGCAGATGGCCTGCAACAGCCGTCTCGAACAGGGCCGCGCGCTTCTTCCCTGCTGCACGATTTCCGACGAGCCCTCCTATGGCCACCGCGGTCTGATGTTCGACGTCTCACGCCACTTCCGCACCGTCTCTTTCATCAAGAAGCAGATGGATGCGATGGCGCTCCTCAAGATGAACCGATTCCACTTCCACCTCGAGGACGCTGTCGGCTGGCGTCTCCAGCTCGACTGCTATCCCGAGCTCACACGCAAGTGCGCGTTCCGCAGGGACCTCGAATACAAGTCCCCCTGCTCCCTGGTTGACGAACCCGCAGGCTACGTGCCCGGCACCGTCTGGGACGAACCCGGCTGCTATGGCGGATATTACACCAAAGACCAGATACGCGAAATCATAGCATACGCCGCAGAGCGCAATATCACCGTGATTCCCGAAGTCGAGCTTCCCGGCCACAGCGCCGAGCTCTTCGAATGCCACAGGGAGATTTTCTGCAGCGGAGAGAACGTGAAGCGCACCAGTTCCGTCTGTCCCGGCAAGGAGGAGACCTTCACCTTCTTCCAGACCGTGCTCAGCGAGGTGATGGAGCTCTTCCCCTCGGAGTATGTCCACATCGGCGGCGACGAGGCCTCGAAGCGCTACTGGAAGACCTGCCCGGACTGTCAGAAAAGGATGAAGGAAGAGGGGCTCGGAAGCGTCGAGGAGCTTCAGAGCTATATGATACGCCGCATCGACAAGTTCGTCGCATCCAAGGGCCACAAGATCATAGGCTGGGATGAGATTATGCAGGGAGGCCTTTCCGAAGGCGCGACCGTAATGTCCTGGAGAGGCCCCGAGCACGGACTGAAAGCCATCGGGATGGGACACGACATCATAATGAGCCCCACGCAGTTCTGTTATCTCGACTACTACCAGAACGCTCCCCATCTCGAGCCGCAGGCCATCGGAGGATATCTGCCGATCAGGACCACCTATTCCTTCGTGATGCCCGAATCCCCCCATATGCTGGGCATCCAGGGCAATCTCTGGTCGGAATACATCACGATGGACAGCCACTACGAATATATGCTCTATCCCCGCGCCTATGCGATTGCAGAGCTCGGATGGACGCCCAAGGAGCGCAGGAACGATTATGAGGAGTTCCGCGGACGCGCCGTCAGGCTGACCGACGTCTTCAAGGATGCAGGCTTCACGACCTTCCGCCTGGAAGACGAAGTGAAGACTGACCCCTACAGGAGCAAGGAGGCGAAGATTTGCTCCATCGCTGAAGGGTGCAGTTATGAAATCACAGGCGTTCACCCCAGCCAGAACGTGAACAAGATCAAGGGCACGCTGACCAATTGCCGCACCACCGGAGTCGTCTGGTTTGACGGCAGGGCGAGCGTGACCATAGACCTCGGTGCGCTCAGGGATATCCACACCGTCTGCCCGTACTTCATGAGGGTCGCCGTGAACCGCGAATCCGCATTCCCGTCCGAAGTGCGCGTGAGCGTCAGCGCGGACAAGGCCGCATTCCGCCAGATCGGCGTGATGCGCAGCCAGATAGATGACAGCAATACCCCCTGGGGCAGCCTCGCGCTCCCTCTCTTCTGCAACGAGAGCGGCGTGCGCTACGTCAGGATCGAGTTCGACCCGACAACCTTCTGCCCCGCCGTACAGCGTGTCCGCGTGGACAGGAAGAAATATGACCAGCCGACCGGAAGTATGAGGTTCGCCGTCAGCGGAAAGAAGGACGGCGTGCTCTGTACGGCAACCGCAATAAGCGAAATAGCAATAAACTGATATATGAAGAGACGTGACTTCCTTAAAAGCGTAGGCCTGCTCACCGCAGGAGCTGCCATTGCGCCTGATGCCCTGGCGTCCAATGCCGGAATGCCTATGGGCGATATATTCAACCCGGAGACCGGTGTCCCCGGTGACCTCAACACCGCCGACCTCGGGATACGTTCCCTCACCCCCAGGATCAGCCGCAAGCTGACGGTGGCCGTGATCGGAGCGGGCAACCGTGGCAGCGTGTATGCAAAATACTGCCTCAATTATCCCGACCTGGTACAGGTGGTAGCAGTCAGCGACCTGAACGAGTACCGCCGCAAGGCCTTTGCAAAGAGGCACAACATACCCGCAGAGCGCTGTTTCGGCGATTACAACGACTTCCTGGCCGCCGGCAAGATGGCCGACGCAGTGATCATCGCAACGCCGGACAACCATCATTACGTCCCCTGTATGAAAGCCCTCGCGATGGGCTATGACGTGCTTCTGGAGAAACCGGGCGCGCAGACGGAAAAGGAATGCCGCGACCTGCTCGCGCAGGCGAAGAAATACAACCGCATCCTGGCGCTCTGCCACGTGATGCGCTATGCTCCCTATTTCATAGCGATGAGGGCCATCCTCAGGAAGGGCGAGATCGGAGACATCGTCAGCATCCAGCACCTCGAGCCCATCCAGTATGCCCATATGGCCCACTCGTACGTCCGCGGAAACTGGCACAACTCCAAGAATACTACTCCAATCATCCTCGCGAAGTCCTGCCACGACCTGGATATGCTCCGCTGGCTCATCGACAAGCCCTGCAAGACCATTTCGGCAGACGGTTCCATCTACCTCTTCAAGGAGGAGAACGCGCCGAAGGGAGCGCCCGCGCGCTGTACGGACGGCTGTCCCTACGAGAGCGAGTGTCCCTACTCCGCAATCGACATCTACACCCGCAAGAAGCGCCACACCCACGTGTTCGACATTCCGGACAGGAAGGATCCAGTGGCGGTTATGGAGCAGCTCAAGAAGACCGACTACGGCCGCTGCGTTTATCATATGGACAATGACCAGCCCGACCACTATGTGGCGAATATGGTCTTCGAAGGCGGGGTCACGGCTTCGTTCGCAATGGAAGCCTTCACTCCGCACGGTGGCCGCCGCACACGCATAATGGGCACGAAGGGATTCATCGATGGCGACTCCAAGCAATTCACCGTCACGGACTTCAGGAGCGGGAAGAAGAAGGTATGGAACATGAAGGTGTCCGAGCTCGAGGAACACAAGGGCGCAGGACACGGTCGCGGAGACTATCCGCTAGTCCGCGACGTCCTCGAAGCGGTAGCCGCCCACGACCCTAGCAAGCTCACGAGCAGCATAGACGCCTCCATCGAAAGCCATATTATGGGTTTCGCTGCGGAGAAGAGCCGCAAAACCGGAAAGAAAGCAAACGTAAAATTATAAATCTATGAAAAAAACACTCTACACCGCACCCGTCTGCGATTACATCGTTTACGCAGAGTCGGAGATGATCTGCACCAGCCCTTCGGCAACGACCGAGGAATTCAATGAACTGACTGAAATCGAATGGTAACTATGAAAAAGACCTCTATTCTCATCGCAGCGGCTGTCGTAAGCCTCGCCGCAGCATCCTGTGCGAAGGAGATGGCTCCTTCGTCCGGAAATCTCGTAACAGTAAGCTTCAAGGCTGATTTCCAGCCTGTTGACAAGGCGGGTCTGACGGACGGC
>JAKSKA010000092.1 GCA_024401915.1 Bacteroidales bacterium | reverse complement strand
CGGACAGCGATGTTTTCGGAGGGATAAGCAACTGGTTTATTTCCGCCGTTTCCGCTCATCCGCTACTATTGGCCTTGAGGGATGTGCTATACGCATATTGGCATGATTATGACTGTACGCTGGATTATTATATATTCCACCTGTTTTTCGGGCGCATCCAGGTGCATTGCCCTGAGGAGATTGCCGGAATGCCTTATGAATACAGCCCCCGTTCGCTGGCGCTGATGCATAACTGGGGCGGGAGATTCGATGAGGAGTGGTGGGACCGGTTGACCGGCAGGGTCGCTTTTCATAAATTGAGCAACAGGCCGGGAAAGAAGGTTTGCGGGGATCCTGATAATTATTTCAACGAGATTTTGCGCCGCTACGCATAGAAGGTCAGGTCGGAAGGCACAAGGATTACGATAAAATTGATTGTAAAAACATCTAACGCTATGGGTAGAATATCGAAAGAACAATATGAATATGCTCTCGGCAGGATCGAAGAACTACTGCCCGTTGTTGACGGATATGATGTAAAACAGAAAGAAGCCGTTGAGCTTTCTGTTCTTTCAGACATTGTCATAGAGTACGAAAAGGAATATTTCCCGATAGAGAAACCGACTGTTGCGGAATTGATTTCCTGCGGACTGACGGATAAAAAAATGACACAGAAGGAGCTGGCGACAGCTCTTGGTGTGAGCCCGTCCAGAGTCAGTGACTTCGTCTCGGGACGATCGGAGCCATCTTTGAAACAGGCGTGCCTCATCTGCCGATGCCTGGGAATCCAGCCTGCGGCGATGTTGGGAATGTAACATACGATATGACAACAAAACTTTCGGAAATTGCCGGTCAATTCTGCCTTGAAGGCGGGGTGACGGCTGTCAAGCCTCTTGGCAACGGTTTCATCAATGACACCTTCCTTGTATTCACCGGAACTTCAAAGGAGCCGTCGTACATACTCCAGCGCAAGAACCATCTGATTTTTCCGGACGTTCCGGCAATGATGGAGAACATACGGAAGGTCACGGAGCACATCAGGAAAAAGGTTTCGGAGCCTGAGCGCAAAACCCTCACGATAATAAACACTAAAGACGGGAAGTTGTACTACAAGGACGCCGACGGCAATTTCTGGGCTATGTGCCTGTATATCGGCGGGAGCAAGAGCTATCTCACGGCCGACTCCGAGTTCCTCGCCGGCCAGGGAGGCCTCGGTCTCGGGGATTTCCACCTTCTCGTCAGCGACTTCAACGAGCCCCTCACCGAAGTGATCAAAGGCTTCCACGACATACGCTTCCGCTTCAGCCAGTGGGACGCATCCCTTGCCGCCGACAAGGCCGGGCGCGTTGATTCGTTGAAGAAGGAAATAGAATGGATAGAGTCGCGCAGAGCCCTGATGCTGGAATTCCGCGAGAAATACGAAAAGGGCATTTTCCCGACAAGGGTCACCCATAACGACACGAAAATCAGCAATTTCCTCTTCAACGAAGCGGATGGCAGCCTGCTGTGCGCCATAGACCTGGACACGCTTATGTCTAGCACCATCCTCAACGACGTGGGTGACGCGCTGAGGTCATACACCAACACCGGAGCGGAAGACGACAAGGATACGGACAGGGTCGGGATGAGCCTTGGTATGTTCAAGGCCTACATCGCCGGCTATCTATCGAAGATGAAGGGAGTGCTCACCGGTGCCGAAATCGACGCGCTCGCATTCAGCGGCATCTACATCACCTACGAGCAGGTGCTCCGCTTCCTGATGGACTACATCGACGGCGACACCTACTACAAGATTGCATATCCCGAACACAATCTGGTCAGGGCAAGGGCACAGTACAAGCTTCTGCAGAGTATGGAAGCCCAGCTCGGGCAGATGGAAGCGTTCGTGAGGTCGCTGTAAGCCCTACCCGATCATCATCGCAGCGAAGCCGACGGCAAGGGCGAGAACGCAGTTGATAGCCTTTGCCTTGACGAAGCTCTTCTTGCTTTCCGCGATGAGCGGGAGGCAGGCGTGGCCGTTCTGGCTGACGCAGCTGGCAAGCAGCACCGGCATCGGGACTATCCCCGCTGCGAAGAGAGTGATGAATATCATATGCGGTCCGGACTGCGGTATGATGCCGACCGCTGTCGCGAGCAGTATCATCAGCACGGTGTTGTCGCTGATCCAGCCGCTTATGTCAAAGTAATTCAGGCCCACCCCGATCACGGCCAGTATGCCGAAGGTCCAGGCGAAGGTGCGCGGGAGATGGCGAGCGACGATATGATGCCACAGATGGTCCTCGACGAAGTGGTCGGAAGCGAAGATGATCACGCCGAGAACCACGACGCTGAGCGCGGCGAACATAAGGTTCATCCACTCCTCGCTGAGCAGATTGAGCCCGGTGGTCTCTTCCGCCTCCTCCTCTCCGAGAAGTCCGGTGGCCAGGGCGGTGGTGAAAAGGGCCACTCCGACCGCCATCGCGATCCGCTTCCAGCCGGCGTGCCTGCCCTCGTGGTGGACGTGTTCGTCCTCGTGGTGAAACTCGTACGACTGCGTACAGTGCATCGTGTCATTCTTGTGGACGAACAGGTCAGTCAGGATGCCGGCAACGACAGCGAGTGCGAAAAGCAGCGCGAATATCTTCACGGACTGCTGGGGGATGGTCGCGAGCATCAGGAAGGACTCGTCGCCGCAAGTGGCCACCATCATTGCGATGAGCGCGCCGAAAGAGAGCAGCCCGTGGGTATGGAGCGAGACGGCCGCGAACCCGCCCATACAGCCGGGAATCACGCCGAGAAGCGCCCCTACGAGCACTCCGCCAACCTTGCTGGACCTGATCCCTTCGAAGAACTTGCCCTTGGATTCTATATTGAGACACTCGATCATCATCATCATTATCGTGATGAGACCACTGATAAGAACCGCCCCCTTCAGGACGTCAATGAACAATTCAACCATAAGTAGCGGCAAATTTAATACAATTATGCTGAAAAAACGTTAACTTCGGTATCCAAATCAAAGTGCGACCACTATGAAAAGTTTGACCATCCCCTATGTTGAAGGTTTCGAAGGACCGGCGGCGTTTTCGAAGACCGTCCTGTCGGAACTGCCCTGGGCTGCGGAATACCCCTACAAGCCTGAAGTGACTCTATACGCCGCCCACAGCAGCGATGCGGTGCTTCTGCGTTTCGAAGTGAAGGAAGACAACGTGAAGGCCGTGTGTGTTTCAGACAACGGTCCCGTCTGGGAGGACAGCTGCGTGGAATTCTTCGTGAAGACACCGGACAGTCCATACTATTTCAACTTCGAGACAAACTGCATAGGCATGGGGCTGGCGGCAAAACGGACGAGCCGCAAGGATTGCACCCATTTCACCGCAGCGATGATGGAGAGGATATTGCGCAAATCCAGCCTTCCAGCCGTTCCCGTCAATGATGGGAAGGGAGAATGGACACTGGAGCTGACGGTTCCCTTCAGCGTTCTGGATTGCGGGAACAAGCCCGGACGGCTGCTTGCAAACTTCTATAAATGCGGGGACAAGACGGCGCAGCCCCACTTCCTGAGCTGGGCACCGATAGACACACCTTCGCCCGATTTCCACAGGCCCGAATTCTTCGGAGAACTCCTGCTGGAATGGTAATGGCCGGTCAGCGACTTGTTATCCGGATTTTAATTGTAAATTTGCAAGTATGAGAAAACATCTACTAATACTTGCGCTTATTTTCTTTGCGGCTACCGGAGCCACAGCCGGGAACACTGTGGATCTTAACGGGATTTGGCAGTTCCGCTTCGACAGGGGCGCGACGCTGCAGCAGGCTTGCAACCCCTCCTTCGAGGCGGATGACGTTATGACAGTCCCAGGCTGCTTCGACGTCGTGTGCCGTTACGCGAAGCAGAGAGGCACTGCGCAATACCGCAAGGTGGTGTATATCCAGGAGGCGGCGTCCAATGCCGTATGGAAGATAGAAGGTATGGGATTGAGGGGGCGCTTTTTCGTGGACGGGCGTATGGTGGGAGAAAGCTGCCTGCCCTATTCGCACATAGAGTTCGAGACCGGCCCGCTCAGCGCCGGGGAGCACATTTTCTCCGCTGCGCTTGACAACAACATCAGCGACGACAACGGGGAGCTTTTCCGCCCGAACTACGATTTCTACGCTTTCGGCGGCTTCTATCACGGGATGTCCCTCGTCCCGCAGACACAGAAGCTTCAGCTGGACAGGGTCGTGGTGCGCACGAAGGATTATCGCAACGGCAGCGTGGAGCTCGAGCTCGAGGCGCTGTGCGGAGCAAGCTTCCCCACCAGCCTGAGCGCTTCCGTCCAATTTGACGGCGGAGCCTGGAAGAGCGTCAGGTTCACAGGCGGCAAGGCGGAACTCAAGGTGGACGGATACAAGCTATGGAGTCCGGAACACCCCAACCTCCACACCGTGAGAGTGAAATATCAGGGTTCTATGGTGCAGACACGATTCGGGATACGCACCGTGGAGACCAGGGGCAGCGAAATACTTCTTAACGGCGAGAGCATCTTCCTCAAGGGTGTGAACCGCCACGAGTCCCATCCCAGCTTCGGTTCGGCAACTCCCGAGCAGGTGATGATAAGCGATATCCATCTCATCAAGTCCCTTGGCGCCAACTTCGTAAGGGGTTCCCACTACAGCCAGAGCCAGCGTTTCCTCGACCTCTGCGACGAGGCGGGTCTTATGGTCTGGGAGGAAAGCCTCGGCTGGGGCAATGATCCCGGACAGCTCGCCGACCCCGTATTCATCGAAAGGCAGAAGGAGCAGACGCGGCTGATGGTGCGCCAGAGCATCAACCATCCTTCCGTGATAATATTCGCCTTCCTCAATGAGATGAAGTCCGACACCAGGGAGGGCCGTGACATCGCCGACATCCTTATCAGGACCATCAAGGAGGAGGACTCGGGAAGGCTTGTTTCCTTCGCCTGCAACCGCATCACCAAGGATATGGCCCACGTCAACACCGACATCATCTCATTCAACACCTATCCCGCCTGGATCGAGAAAAAGCCCCTGCCTGACGCATCTTCAGAGACGATGAGGATAAGGATTCAGGACAAGTTCAACGAAATAGTCGATTGCTTCCGCAAGAAATACGGCGACAAGCCCATCATCGTCAGCGAGAGCGGCACCTGCGGCCTTTACGGGTACAGGGACGAGACAGCGGCCCAATGGACGGAAGACTTCCAGGCCGAATACGTAGGTCACGCAATGGATGCGGCATTCGCCAACAAAGAGATCAAAGGCTTCACCATCTGGCAGTTCGCCGACACCGATTCCTTCCACAGAAGCGGAGGTTCGCTCCGCACAAAGCCTCTCGGACAGAACCTTGCAGGGATTTTCGATGCCTACCGCCGTCCCAAGAAACTGGCGAGCGTCGTAAGGGAGAAATGCGGAAAGAAATAATGAAAGAAGACAAATACGCGGCACTGCTTCCTGCGGTGCGCTCCCTGGTGGACGGCGAGGAGGACGGGATTGCCAAGATGGCGAACCTCGCGTCGCTGCTCCATCACGAATTCGGCTTCTGGTGGACAGGATTCTACAGAGTCTGCGGAGAGGAACTCGTCCTGGGACCGTTCCAGGGTCCTGTCGCCTGCACCCGCATACCCTACGGAAAGGGCGTATGCGGAACGGCCTGGGCGGAGGACAGGACCGTCATCGTTCCCGACGTGTCGGAATTTCCCGGCCACATAGCCTGCTCGAGCGAGTCCAGGAGCGAGATTGTAGTCCCCGTTCGCAACGGTGGACGTATTGTCGCCGTTCTTGACATCGACAGCAGGGAACTCGGCACCTTCGACGAGACGGATGCCAAATGGCTGGAGACATACTCCGCCTTTTTGTGACATCAAGAGGGATTCCGCAGCTGACGCTGCGCTATCCCACGCCGCCTGCGGCGGGGCTGACGCCAACGCATCCCTCACTTTCCCGGGATTCCGCAGCTGACGCTGCGCTATCCCACGCCGCCTGCGGCGGGGCTGACAACAAAGCATCCCTCACTTTCCCGGGATTCCGCAGCTTGCGCTGCGCTATCCCACGCCGCCTGCGGCGGGGCTGACGC
>JAKSKA010000091.1 GCA_024401915.1 Bacteroidales bacterium | reverse complement strand
CTTCATATTCCTGCCGGCAGCTAAATTCGCGAGAATCTCGGCTTTTGCTCCGACCACCTCGCCCTGTCTGATGAACGAGAAGGGTTCGACCATCGCGCTTGTGACGAAATGGAGCGTGCCGTTTTCGCCGCTCACCTCATCCGGGTCCGGCATCTTCCTGCCGCTTTCCGGATTCATCCAATCTGCAACGGCCTTGTCGATATCGGTTTTTTCCAGATAATCCTTGAGGAAGGCATTGAATTCCTCAAGCAGGGCGGGGCAGCCCTTGTTGAAGGCGAATCCGATCGGAATCGGGTTCATCGGCTCCCCGACCCGGACTATGTTGTGGAAGGAATTCTCGGCCACAGCCCAGTTGATGCTGGACGCCACGGCCGCGCAGGCCTTTCCCGTCTCCACCATCGTATAGGCGTCCGTTTCCGCATCCGACCTGAGGACCGTGCATTCCGAAATCTTGTCGGAGGCAAGCAGGTCCTGGACACTTCCTCCAAGGACGGAAACTGTCCTACCCTCAAGGTCTTCCAGACCGTTGATGACGAAAACGTCCTTCTCAGCGCCGTTTGAGCACGAAACAGCACCGGCCATCAGTATGAGTCCTATCAGGTGAGCGATTCTTTTCATAAAAAATGTCCGGGGTTGTTATGAATTATACTAAAGGTTCTCGGCCTTTTCGACCGCTTTGAAATAACGATAGGAGTTGACCTTGAGTTCACCGGCGGCGGGGTCGTCCATCACGATCCATCCTGAGGGATGGTTCTGGAGGGAGGAAACCGTGCAGTAGTGGCTCATAGGACCTTCTATGGACTGGGCGATGGCACGTGCTTTCTTGGGACCGAAGGCGAGTATCATCACCTCCTTCGCGCTGTTGACGGTTGCCACGCCGACCGACATCGCCTGCTTGGGGACCTTGTTGATGTCGTTGTCGAAGAAACGCGAGTTGACGAGGAGCGTGTCTTCGGTGAGCGTGACGACGCGGGTGCGGGACTGGAGGGAGGAGAAGGGCTCGTTGAATGCGATGTGGCCGTCCTCGCCTATGCCGCCGAGGAAGAAGTCGAATCCGCCCGCAGCCTCGATGGCCTTTTCGTATGCGTCGCACTCGGCCTGGAGGTCGGGAGCGTTGCCGTTGAGGATATGTATGTTCTCAGCGGGCTCGTCGATGCCGTCGAAAAGGTATTTGTGCATAAAGGAGTGGTAGCTCTCGGGATGGCTCTCGGGAAGTCCCACATACTCGTCCATATTGAAGGAAATCACGTTCTTGAAGGATACCTCGCCGGCTTTTACCAGACGGATGAGTTCGTTGTATGTCTCGATAGGAGTGGAACCGGTGCAGAGTCCTATGACGAAGGGTTCCGAGGTCCTGGCTGCCTTTTCGTTGATTTTCTTTGCAATGTAGCGGGCCGCCCAGATAGAGGCGGTCTTCGCGTCGTTCTTGATGATGACTTTCATTTTCTGTAAGATTATAACCACGCGAATATAAGAAAAATTATCGCCAATCTGTCCTATCGCAGCCAAAAAATGCGTCATTTTCGGGGGTGATGAACGTGACCGGACGTTTTTTTGATTATATTTGTAAGGTTATGAACTCGTTCGGAAGAAAATTCAGGGTTGAGGTTTTCGGAGAGTCACACGGCCCCGCTGTCGGAGCCGTGATTGACGGCGTTGCAGCCGGGATTCCGCTTGATGTCGCGGATTTCGCGTCCGATACCGCACGCCGCGCTCCCTCTGCGGAGGGCACTACGGCGCGCCGCGAAGACGATGTCCCTGAGATTCTCAGCGGTGTCCGCGATGGGTTCACCACCGGAACCCCGATTGCGATATTGTTCCGCAATTCCGACGTCCGCAGCGGGGATTATTCCACTTTCACCGACACTCCGCGTCCCGGGCACGCCGATTATGCGGCGATTGCCAGATGGGGTGAGTATGCGGACATCCGTGGCGGCGGACATTTCTCCGGACGCCTGACCCTCCCGCTCGTTGCGGCCGGCGTCGTGGCGAAGAAGTCCCTTGCACTCCGCAGCAGGATATCGATATGTGCGGAGGTGGCGGAACTTGGCGGCTCTGCCGACAGCTGTCAGTGGAACGGACTGATACAGAGCGCAATGGCTGATGGGGACTCGCTCGGAGGAATAGTGTCCTGCCGCGTCTCCAATCTCCCTGCAGGAATCGGTGAACCTTTCTGGGACAGCGTGGAGTCGCTGATCTCCCACGCGGTATTCGCCATCCCCGGGGTGCGCGGCATCGAGTTCGGCGACGGCTTCAAGGCCGCTGCGATGAGGGGTTCCGCCCACAATGACCCGCTCGGTCCCGACGGCCCCGTACAAAATGGTGCCGGCGGTGTGAACGGAGGCCTGACGAATGGCGCTCCGCTGTGCTTCCGTGTGGCTTTCAAGCCCGCTTCCAGCATTTCCCGTCCCCAGCGTACCTACGATTTCAAGGAGAAGAAGATGACGGAACTCGTCGTCAGCGGACGTCACGACTGCTGCTTCGTCCAGCGTACGCCGGTGATTGTCGAGGCCGCCACGGCGATAGTCCTTGCAGATATCTTATAACACAAACCAATATTTATGAAACGTATCCTTACAACCGCAATCATTGCTCTGACCACGTTCAGCGCTTTTGCACAGCCTGCAATCTCGCAGGCAGACCGTGACCGCGCGGCATCTCTCGTGAAGAAAATGACACTCGAGGAGAAATGCCGCCTCATTTCCGGCCAGATCGACAGGTTCCATACCTATGGAATCGAGCGCCTCGGCATCCCTTCACTGCTGTTCAGTGACGCCACGATGGGCGTGCGCAAGCTTGGCAACAACGAAACCCGCAGCACCGCATATCCTACAGCCGTCGCAGCTGCCGCCTCCTTCAACCGCGAGGCGATGCGCGAGATGGGCAAGGGTGTCGCCATCGACAGCAAGGCCCACGGCGTCTCCGTGCTCCTCGGCCCCGGTGTCAACATCTACCGCAACGCGCTCTGCGGCCGCAACTTCGAGTATATGGGCGAGGATCCCTATCTCGCCGGTGAGATGGCCGCTGAATACATTCTCGGTATGCAGGCGGAAGGCGTCATCGCCACGGTGAAGCACTTCGCGCTCAACAACCAGGAACACCACCGCCACCAGTGTGATGCGCGTGCAGACGAGCGCACCATCAACGAGATCTATTTCCCTGCATTCCGCAGGGCTGTGGAGAAGGGTCACGTCGCCGCTCTGATGAGCTCGTACAATCCAGTGAACGGCACCCACGCTTCCGAGAACACCTGGCTGCTCGGCGAGCTCCGCTCCTGGGGCTTCGACGGCATCATAATGTCCGACTGGGTGTCCACCTACAGCACCATCGGCTGCGCCAACGGCCAGCTCGATATGGAGTTCCCCGGAAACCAGATGTTCACTCCCGAGAACCTCATCCCTCTTGTCAAGCGCGGAATCGTAGCAGAGTCCAGCCTCGATGAGAAGTGCCAGCATATACTCCAGGTGATCAGCGCCTTCGGCTTCCTCGACAAGCCGCTCAAGGAGAACACGGACTTCGTCTCCAACCCCGAGAACAACGCCCGCGCCCTCAAGATGGCCGAGGAAAGCATCGTCCTTCTCAAGAACAACGGCATCCTTCCCGTCAAGCCCGGCAAGAAATCCACCATCGTCGTCACCGGCCCCAATGCGGACAAGCTCGCGATGGGCGGCGGCAGCAGCGTGGTATTCCCTCTCGAGGAGGACGTCTATACCCTCGCCAAGGCTATGAAGAAGCTCGGCAAGGGCTACAACGTGATCTGCACCGGACATCCCACGAGGGCTGAACTTGCATCGGCAGCCGCAGTCGTCGTAGCCGTCGGCTATGACCGTGACACGGAGAAGGAAGGCTCAGACCGCAAATACACTCTTCCTTCGGTCCAGAAGGCCTTCATCAACGATATGGAGAAGCTGTCTGACAAGGTTGTCCTCGTCATCAACGCCGGTGGCGAAATCGATTTCAGCAACTGGGGCGACAAGGCTGCCGCCATCCTCTATGCCTGGTATCCCGGACAGGAGGGCGGTACCGCACTTTCCGAAATCATCACCGGACGCATCTCTCCTTCCGGACGCCTTCCCTTCACCTGGTGGGGCAACCTGAAGAAGAACCCTACCTATAAATATTATAGCCCTTCGACTGTCGGTTTCGGCCATCACGACAAGCGTCACGAGCGCTGCCCTCTCGTAGAGTACAAGGAAGGCATCTTCCTCGGCTACCGCGGCATCGACGAGTTTGGCCAGACTCCTCTCTATCCTTTCGGCTACGGCCTTACCTATGGCAACTTCGCCTACTCCGGCCTTGAGGCAAGCTGGAACGGCGGCAGCTGTTCCCTCAGCTTCACGCTTTCCAACAGCGGCAGCGAGGCATCAGAGGTGGCCCAGGTCTATGTCGCCCCCGTCAATCCCAAGGTGGTCCGTCCTACCCGCGAGCTCAAGGAATTCGCCAAGGTGCGTCTTGCAAAGGGTGCCAGCCAGAAGGTCAGCGTAACGCTTCCCAAGAGCGCTTTCGCCCACTACGACGTCGCTTCCCACAGCTGGGTTGCAGACCCCGGAGTTTACAAGATCCAGATCGGTGCATCCGCAACCGACATCAAGCTCGAAACTTCTATAGAAATCAAATAAACCTTTCCCGACACGCGGTGTCATAAAGATATGACTGAGCTGCAGAAAAGGGAAATGTTCAACGATATGGTGTGCCGGTACAGTGAAAGACTGTACTGGCACATCAGGTCTATGGTCGTGTCACACGACGACGCTGATGATGTCCTGCAGAACGTCTATCTGAAGGCCTGGAAGTCCATTTCCGATTTCAGGGAGGACTCGGGGGCCTTTACCTGGCTGTGGCGGATAGCGACCAACGAGAGTCTCAATTTCCTCAGGGCCAGGAGGGTGAGGGCGGCCCTTTCTCTCGAGAGCCTGTCCTCGGCCCTGCTGAAGGAGCTGTATGCCGGGGGAATCCAGGACGGCGACGACGCACAGTCGGCCCTGACGGCTGCGATAGTCTCCCTCCCTCCCAAGCAGAAGGCCGTCTTCTGTATGAGATATTATGAGGATCTTCCTTATGAGGAAATTGCAGAAATCACCGGTACGTCGGTAGGCGCCCTCAAGGCCTCATACCATATGGCGGCAGAGAAAGTGAAGGAATCGATAAAAAGCAGGGAACTGGAATAAACCTTTCCCTTCGAAAGGAGTCAAAGCATTAGAATTATGAAACACGAACTTCCATACAATGTTCCGCAAGGTTATTTCGATCAGCTCGAGTATCGGCTGAAGGAAATCCCCGGACGCCGCAGATTCCTGCCGGCAGTTTCGGTAGCGCTTGTGACAGCCTGCGTGGCGCTGATGATAGTCGCCGGAGGTTACTTGAGACAGCGCAGCATAATCAGCGAGCAGGATGCGATTGCGGAATACCTGATAGAAACCAATGTTCCCTTATATTATTTTGAAGAAAACTAAATTTAGCAATTATGAAAAAGATTCTCACAACTCTCGTAATCCTGGTCCTTTCAGTCAGCCTTTCCGCTCAGAACAAGGGTCAGAAAATGGAAAGCAACAAGATTGCCTACATCTCCACCAAGATGGCTCTCACCACAGAAGAGGCCCAGATATTCTGGCCTGTCTATAATGAGATAGCTGCAGCCCAGAAGGCTCAGAACAAGGCTCTCCAGCAGGCTCGCAAGGCACTTCGCCAGGCAATGTTCCCTAAGGACGGCGCACCCAGGGACGAAGCTGCCATCGCAACTGCACTCAAGGCATACAACGACGCGCTTGCATCCCACTGCAACGTGCTTCCGCAGTACTATGAAAAACTCACCGGAATCCTTCCCGCAGAAAAGGTCGCCCGTTACTACCTCGCAGAGGAGTCATTCCGCCGCGATCAGATCAACAAGATGAAAGGTTACGGCAACCACGGAGGCCATTTAGCTCACCCTCAGGGCCATAAGGCTCCCGCCGAGCAGAAGTAAGGCTCTTCCCTCTAAAGCGAAAAATCCGGGCACGATGTCGCAACGCAGGCCTCGTCATCGACGATGACGGGCCTTTCCGCGCCAAGGGCGGCCACCTTCAGCGCCA
>JAKSKA010000090.1 GCA_024401915.1 Bacteroidales bacterium | reverse complement strand
AGAGGCTGGAAGGGACGATAAAATGGCTCGCGGGAAGGAAAGGACCGGCCATATCGGTGGACACGGTACGTTCGGAAACGGTCAGACGCGTCTATGACATACTGGGGCCGTTCACGGTCAACGACATCTCGGCGGGAGAAGACGACGCGCGTATGCTCCCCACGGTAGCGGAACTGGGGCTGGAATACATAGCGATGCATAAACGCGGCACTCCGGCCACGATGGACAGTCTCTGCGACTACCCGGAAGGCGTGGTCAAAGCCCTGACGGACTATTTCTCCGGCTTCTCCGAAAAAGCGGCGGCGCTCGGCATCGACGACTGGATACTCGACCCGGGACTGGGCTTCGCGAAGACCGTGGATCAATGCTGGGAGATACTCGAGAACCTCGAGGCCCTGAAGGTATTCGGGAAGAGGATACTCGTCGGCACCGGCGACAAGCGCTTCACGTCAGGCCGGAAAAAAAGGGCGGATAAAACCGCCCTTCTCCACGGCGCGGACATCATCCGCCGCCATTTCAAACTTTAACGGACCGCTTCCGGCCGGCCTCAAAGGCTGCTGTAGCGCTTCCCGTAACCGAGCATCTGGTCAAGATAGTTCTCGGGATACTCGAGCACATAATCCACGACAGCGCCATCCTTCTCCACAGGCACGATCTCAGGGTTGAGGAAACCGCCGTAAGGCTTGAGCTTGAGCTTCTCATAACGCGTCTTCACCTCCTTGTGGAGTTCGGGATCGATATTGACGGCATACTTCTCGACAAGGGCCTTGCCCGCCGCATAATCGCCGGTGGACTTGATTCTCTGTATCTCGCCGAGGAGCTGCGCGAAGAGTCCGCGGAGAGCCTCATAATCATTGATGACGAAGTAGGTCTTTCCGTCGCGGACCTTCTTCTCGATGACGCCGTTCCCCTTCTCCAGGCACCAGGCGGCAATCAGCTGGCGGTTCTGCATATGGGCTTCGGTATTCTGGCGTCCGAGTTCAACGCGGCTGAACTGGACCATCAGTCCATTGCGTATATAATTGGCATATTCAGCCTTATAAGCCTCTGCATCAGGCATTATGCCAAGTTCGACGAGCTTGGGGTCGGCGGAGAAATAAAGTCCGAAGAGATCGGCGCGGGCCTCTTCGAGAGCAGACGAATACTCGCCCATAGCTGTAGAGCTGACTCCGGGGAGGAGCTGGCCTGAACCGTGGCCGAGGCACTCGTGGAGATCGGTATGGACCTCACCCGCATAGGAACCGTACTTCTCGGCCATCTCTATTTCCTTCCCGTCATACGCAAACTCCTTCAGGGTGCTGGTGGGAGACTCCTGGGCGGAGAGGTCATAGGTATGGCTGAGGTTTGCAATGGTCACGGACTTCGAACCGTGGTTCTTGCGGATCCAGTCCGCATTCGGGAGGTTGATTCCGATGGGGGCTGCAGGATACGAATCCCCGGAAAGGCACACGACGTTCACGACCTTGGCGCTGACACCCTTGACTTCCGACTTGCGGAAACGGGGGTCGATGGGAGCGTTGTCCTCGAACCACTGTGCGTTCGCAGCGAGGATCTCCGTCCTTCTGGAAGCTTCCTCGTCCTTTATGTCCACAAGGCCTTCCCAGGCACCCTTGCGGCCGAGAGGGTCATTGTAGTCCTCCACGAATCCGTTCACGAAGTCCACTGTCCCGAGGGTATCCTTCACCCATTCGATGTTGAACTCGTCCCATTTGCGGAGATCGCCAGTCCTGTAGTACTCGACCAGCAGGCCGAGGGCCTTCTTCTGGATATCGTTTTCAGCGACCTTTGCGGCAGCCTCCAGCTCGTTGCAGATGTTCTCGATGGCCGGGCTGTAGATGCCGCCCACCTTCCAGGCCTTCTCGACGACCTTGCCGTTCTCCTTGACCACCTTGGTGTTGAGACCATAGGAAACAGGGGCGGGATCGTCAGGGTCCTCGATGGAAGCGTAGTACTTCTCGACTTCGTCGCGTGTGACGCCCTCGTAGAAGTTCACGCCGGACCGGGCCACGATGTCGCCGCTGGTTGCCGTGCTGCGGCGCTGCGGGTACATCGCCTCATCATAGACATAGGGTATGATTCCGACGTCGCATCCGTTGCTGAGCAGCAGCATTGCGAAATAATCGCTGTTGCAGGCTGGCACGAACTTGTCCTCGGAATAATGGTGATGGATGCCGTTGGCGAAGAAAACGCGCTTTGCATATTCCTCGAACGCCTTCCAGTCCTCTGTCGTCCTGTCGCCCTCGTAGGCGGTAAGGATGGTCTCGATGTCGTGGCGGAGTTCGAGATTGCGGGAACAGTTCTGGTGCCAGAGTATGTCGCGGCCATATTTTGCGGCCTCGGCGAGGTGGAATGCATACTCCTTCTGCTGAAGGCTGAGCTTCTCCCAGCCGGGCACGCGGTAACGCATTACCTTGACGTCGGCGAAGCTGTCAAGCGTGTACTTGAACTCAGCTTCCTTCTGCCCGCAGGAGGCCACCAGAGCAGCTGCGGATAAGATGATTGCCATTTTTTTCATTGTAGCTTATAAAAAATTCTGTTTGTTTCTTATTCTTGCGACACGCAGTCCCGCTGCGGGATAATCGCAGAGGGCACGCGGCTCGAGTATGACCTTGCCGGCGCGAGAGGATGCGTGGATGAACGACATACGGCCGTCGGGGAGCGGGCAGGCTATGCCGACGTGAGCTATGTCCAGTCCCTCGGCCCTGGACACGAAGCACAGTATGTCGCCCGGCTGGATACGGTGTCTCGAGCCGGCAATGGAACCGTCGGGGCCGACGGAGCTCATCGGGATGCGATAATACGGGTTGGACGCTTCCAGTCCGCGCTCCACCTTGCGTATCTCCTTCAGTGTCCCGAGAGCCTCAACGTCCCCCGAGAGCGCCGGTGCAAGCCTGGGATAGGATGACGGATGACGGGACATATAGTTGAACTGCTGGAAAAAGATCTCCCCCGCCTTGTGCGTATATTCGTCCAGGATGCCGAGATCCATACCCTGCTGCAGCCATTCGGAAAAATAGTGGATGCGCGAGCTGTATCCCCTCACGACACCACCGCGGTAGCGGAGCGTGCGCACCGCATCGGAAAGCGCTTCCGAGACCTCTGCATCCCGGTTCTCCTCTTCAGAGATGACGGTAGCCAGGCAGAGCTCGACGAACAGCATACAGTCGGTGCTGTCCTTGCGCACGACAAGGGTCTCGGGCACACGTTCGATCGAGGAGGACGCATAGGGCGTGCCAAGATACGAACGCGCCACTTCGACCATTTTCTCGGCCGGAGTGAGCAGGAGCGATATGAGCGCGAGGAGACGGAACACCTAGTTGATCCTGATTTTCTGGCCTATGCTGATACGGTTGATATTGAGCTTCGGATTGAGTTGCTTGATCTTGGTCTGGGTGATTCCATAGCGCTTGGCTATGCCGGAGACGGTCTCCCCGCTGCGCACCTTGTGCCAGCGCATTGCAGCCTTCTCCGCAGCGATTCGTTTCTCCTCGGCCACGATCTTCTCCTCGTCGAGATAGATTGCCTCCTCCTCGTCGATGGACTCGGGAACGTAGTGGGAACTTGCGTCGAGATAGCTGCGACGGAGCACAAAGACATTGCGGCGCAGCGTTCCCTGCTCGAAATCGGCGATCCACTGGGGATCGAAGGCATAGCCCTGATAACGCGTCTCGAAATGGAGATGCGGGCCGGTGGAACGGCCAGTGGAACCTCCAAGGCCGATCACATCGCCGGAATGGACCCAGTCGCCGGATTCGACCATACGCTTCGAGAGATGGCCGTAGTAGGTTTCCAGGCCGTTGTCGTGGCGGATGACTATGAGCTGGCCGTAGCCCCTGCACGCCATCGAGATGCGCACCTTGCCGTCGAAGGCGGCGCGGACGGGCTCACCTGTCTTCAGAGGCAGGTCAACGCCCTGATGGCGGCGTCCGTGGCGATAGCCGAACTTTGAAAACACCTTGGTGCGGTAGGGGCAGGTGAAGTGACCCACTCCGTCGTCAAGGATTATCGTGCTGTGGTAAGGCAGGGAGTTGTAGGCAACGTCAGCGTAGGCATTGACGGACGTGGTGTTCCAGTGGCCGGTAAACAGCGTGTCGCTCGCGATGTTGGCGAGGTTGCGTATGTAGCACCAGGTATTGTCGTCACGCAGGACCACGAGCACGCGGGGGTCCTTGACGTCAAGCGTATCGATGGCGGCACCGCTGCCCTTGGCGAAGCTGACGACGCTGTCGGCGGGCGCGGAATCGGCGGTGATCGGCGCCTGTGTCGGAACGGGAACAGGCACCGTCACGGGAGTCTGTGCGGTGGAAACGAAGGCGCAGAGGGCGCAGATTACAAGTGATACTGTCTTTTTCACGCGCGCACCCCTCCGAATTCGTTCTCGATTATCTTTGTTGCAGCAGCCACTTTCCGTTCAAGCAGCTCGTCGGGGGTCGCCTCGCAGATGAAGCGGAGGAAAGGCTCCGTATTGGACGGCCTGACATTGAACCACCAGTCGGGATATTCCAGCCTGTAGCCATCGAAGTCCATAACGGCCTGCGGCGTCTGTTCCGACTCGAAATATGCCTTGAGAGCATCCATAGCGCCCTTTTTGTCCTCGACGCGGAAATTAATCTCCCCGGAGTTGCGGTATCTGGTCACCGAGTCCACCCAGGCGCTGAGGCAGCTCCCCTCGCGCTTGAGAGCGGAGACGATGCGGAGCACGATGATGGACGCCAGCATTCCGCTGTCGGAATAGAAGAAGTCCTTGAAATAATAGTGGCCGGCGAGTTCACCGCCCCAGAGGCCGTCGATCTCGCGGAGCCTGGGTGCGGCAAAGGCACGGCCTACACGCCAGGTACGCACGTCGGCGTTATAGGCCGAAAGGTATTCGGCAACGGCCTTCGAGCTGCGTATCTCCTGGAGCACGCGGGGGTCGCGGGCGCCCATCTCATCGCAGAAATATTTGGACATCAGCGCTATGATGAGGTCGGGAGCGACGAAACGGGCCTTGTCATCAACGAACATCACACGGCCGGCATCGCCGTCATAGATTACTCCGATATCGGCGTGCTTGCAGGAGACGAGCTGCTTGCGCGGCTCCACGTTCTTGGGGATGAGCGGGTTGGGTTCGTGATTGGGGAAACGGCCGTCGATGGTATCGAAGAGGTAATCCGCATCCTCACCGGCGAAGACCTCCTTCGCAAAGAGGTTCGACATTCCGTTGGAAAGGTCGAAAGCTATCTTGAGGTTCGAATAATCGCTTTTGAACTTCCTCAGGAAAGCCAGGTAGTCGGGCTTTATATCCTTGCTGACAACCTTGCCCCTGTTGGCGGCGGCAGGTGTTTCCCTGCCTTCTTCGATCCACTGCTTGATCTGGCCCAAGCCCGTGTCAAGGCCTACCGGAAGGGCGTTTTCGCGGCTTACCTTCATCCCGTTGTACTCGGCGGGATTGTGGGAAGCGGTAATCTGGACCGAAGCCTTGAAACCATAGTTCGCCGTACCGAAATAAACCAGGGGCGTGGAGCTGAGACCTATGTCGTAAACGTCCGCGCCGGCATCCGTGATGCCCTTGAGCAGGTATTCGTGGATCTCGTCGGACGATACGCGGCAGTCACGGCCCACCAGGACCTTGTCCGCCCCGAGAAGTCCCGGGATGAAATAGCCTATCTTGTAAACGGTATCCTTGTCGAAGTCCTTGTTATAGACTCCCCTGATGTCGTATGCGTGGAATGCTCCCATAATTACTTGATTTTAGAGTTATAATGTGTGGCGACCTTGCCTTTGGAAATATTCAGAAGTTTCTTGGAGATGATCTTCCTGCGTATCGGTGCCACCATATCCACAAAAAGCACGCCGTCGAGATGGGACAATTCGTGCTGGACCATACGGCAGCCGAACCTGTCGAAGGTCTCGGTCTTCTTCTCGAGGTTCTCGTCATAGTATTCCACGGTGATGGATTCAGGACGGCGCACGTCGGCATAGACCCCGGGAACGCTCAGCCACCCCTCATGGTATTCGCACACCCCACCACTCTCGCCCCCCACCACCCGCTCGCTCATCCCCCTCCCGACGCCCCCGACCAACCCCACATCCCCGTCCCCACCACCCGTCCCCGTCCGGACAGGTCGTCGAGCGTCAAGTCGAG
>JAKSKA010000009.1 GCA_024401915.1 Bacteroidales bacterium | reverse complement strand
TCAATCTGAGGGGTTACGTTCTCGAGAGCCTTCCTCCAAATATCGAGAGGAGCCTGGTCAGAATCTTTCATCTTCTCGCCTACCAAGTCAATGGCATCGTAAAAAATAGAATACGCGATACTCTTCTTCCCCTGCAACATAAGATTGTTCACGAAACGGGTTACCTCGATGTCGTGAAACTTAGGATCAGGAAGTAGAATCCTCTTCTTAGGCTTTGCTTTTCTCATTGTTTTGAAAAATTAAAGATTTAAAACCATCCTTCAGCATTACTTCGGCCTCTTGGCGCCGTAGAGGGAACGTGACTGGGTACGACCCTCAACACCAGCGGTATCCAAAGCTCCTCTAAGGATGTGGTAACGTACACCCGGAAGGTCCTTTACACGGCCTCCACGAACAAGCACGATGGAGTGCTCCTGAAGGTTGTGTCCCTCACCGGGGATGTAGGCATTGACCTCTTTGGCGTTTGTAAGACGTACACGGGCAACCTTACGCATAGCGGAGTTAGGTTTCTTAGGCGTCGTTGTGTAGACGCGCAGGCATACGCCACGCTTCTGAGGGCAAGCATCCAACGCACGGGATTTCGATTTTACTTCGATAACCTCGCGTCCTTTGCGAACCAATTGTTGAATTGTTGGCATAAATGGTTGTTAATAAATAAGTTAAATAAAGCCCCCATATTTTGGGGGCTGCAAATATAGTGAAAATTAATGAATTAACAAAGTTATCAACATCTTATCTGTAATTTGCGAACTCGATGTCCTTTGCGGCGCGGGCCTTCAGCGAGGGGTCCTTGGCGCAGGCGGAGTCGAGATACGACTTCACGGAAGCGGCGTCTCCCTTGCGTGCAGCGATGATCGCGCGGAGGTAATCGGCCTTTGCGGAATCGTCCTTCAGGGTCGCGGACGCCTTGTCGGTGTCGCCGTTGATAAGATACGTCAGCGCTTCGTTGTAGGAGCCGCTGCCGGCGAGGCAGGATTCAGCTGTCTTCCAGTCGCCGCGCATCAGTGCTATGAGTCCGAGATTCTCCTTGGCTTCGGGTGCGCTGGAGTTCTTGAAGAACTTCTCAGCCTCGTCGAGATTGCCGCGGCGGAGAGCCACGATGCCCTTGATGTTCTCGGCCTCGGGATCGCTGTCCTTGAGGCGGCCTACATACACCTCGGCCACGCCGGGCTTGTCCTCATCGAGCGCGAGGGCTGCGAGGTTGTAAACGGCTTTCTGGGAACCGAATTTCTCGGACGCGAGCTGGTAGAGCATCGATTTGCGGTTGATGTCGGAAGAGTTGGCCGCAACCCTGAGCAGCGCTTCTTCGGAAAGCATTCCGATGGCGCGCTCCGAGAGCTCCTGAAGCTCCGCGTCGGTGAAGTTCTTGTATTCCACTTCGGTGATGAAGCGCGCACGGCGGAGTTCGGGGAACACCTTGTTGTTGATCTCCGTGTACACCTGCGACATATTCTTTATCTCGCGCTCGCGCACGGCGGGGTCGCTGTACATCGAGAGGACGCGCAGGATCAGTTCCTTGTCCTCGATATTGGAGTTGGCGACGGCCTCCTGGAAGCCTTCCCAGTCCTGACCGATGCTCTTCACCTGCAGTTCGTCAGCCTTCAGGCCCTTGGAAATGGAGTCCCAGGCCTTCTGCGCCGATTCCGCACGCTTGTCGGAGAGCTTCGCGTTGAGGTCCTGTCCGCCTTCGGGGGATGCATAGGCCTCGATCCTGGTTCCGGTGACCTTGTAGCGGTCGTCGGCGATGATCTCGGAAAGCGCATCCTTCAGCTCTTTTATGGAGCGGGAACGCAATTCGCCGGGCTTGACGCTGGAGGAGTTGACGTCATAGAGAATGCGGCCTTCCGTGGTCTGTCTTACGACTTCCTGATAACCGTCATCCTTATATTTATACGCGCCGCGCGCGTCGGCGATCCTGCCGTTCACGCGAAGGCCGTCGGCCACCTTGACTGCGGGGATCTCGATTCTCTTCGTCCCGTAGAAAGCGACGCTGCGGAGCTCCAGGTAGGATTTTTCCATTCCCTCGACGTAGCGGAAAGAGAAACTCTCGATGACGCTGCCGCCGGCGCTCGGAATCACCTTGTTGTTATCCTTGACGTTGTCGCCCTGGTAGGTGTAGGGTGCGGAGGTCTGGGTGCCGCCCTCATAGACAAGCACCGGAGTGACGACCATCACCGCCTCCGGATGGAAATAATCCTTGGGCTACGTCACCTTGATGGTGACAGGGATATCGTTGCCAACTGCCTCAAGCACAGAGGGCTGGCATTCTATCTTCACGTTCTCGGCCATCTGCATCTGCTCGGGACGCGACTTGGAGCAGGAAAAGGTTGCCGCCACCGCAGCGGCGAGCAAAACGAGCTTGTAAAAACTTTTCATAAAAAGCTGCATTATAGTTTTGGGATACAAAGATAAAGATTTTTCGTAACTTTGCGAGACTATGGACACATTGGACCTTCAGAGACTAAAGACAAAGTACGACATAATCGGAGATGACCCCGCGCTCAACAGGGCGCTGGAGACGGCCGTGGCCGTAGCTCCTTATGATCTTCCGGTCCTCATCACCGGCGAGAGCGGCGTGGGCAAGGAGGTCTTTCCGAAGATCATCCACCAGCTGGGCCGCAGGCGCAACGGCAAACTGCTTGCCGTCAACTGCGGAGCCATCCCTCCCGGCACCGTCAACGCCGAGCTTTTCGGCCACGAGAAGGGTTCGTTCACCGGAGCCGTCGTGGAGAGGAAAGGCTATTTCGAAGAGGCGGACGGCGGCACCATCTTCCTCGACGAGATAGGTGAGCTGCCGAAGGACACGCAGGCGCTGCTGCTCCGTGTGCTCGAAAACGGCGAGTTCATCAAGGTGGGTTCGTCCAAGCCGGAAAAGACCAATGTCAGGATAGTGGCCGCCACCAACGTGGACCTCTCGCACGCAGTCGCAACGGGCAAGTTCCGCCGCGACCTCTACCACCGCCTCAACGGCATACAGATAAAGATGCCTTCGCTGCGCGAGCGTCCCCAGGACATACTCCTGCTCTTCCGCAAGTTCTCATCGGACTTTGCGGAGCGCTACAATCTCTGCCGTCTCGCACTGACCCACGATGCCGTCGCGCTGCTCACCGCATACCGCTGGCCGGGCAACATCCGCGAACTCAAGAACATGGCCGAGACCGTGACAGCAATGGAATCGGACCAGGCCACACCGGCGTCCACGCGCGTCGAGATCGGCCCGGAGGAGCTCGGACGCTACATTCCCGACGAACACGACAGCCTCCTTCCCGCCACCGTCCAGATGACGGGAGCGCAGGGGCAGCCGGTCTTCGACGACCAGGACAAGCAGATGATAGTCAAGGCGATACTGGACCTCAAGAATGAAGTGGATTCCCTCCACAGGGAAATCGACATACTGAAGAGCAGGAACCATACGTCCGTTCTCGACAGGCCGGAGAAGCCGAGGATAGTCGAGATAGACAAGCACGATTACGACGAGCAGCCCCAGTTCAAGGAAGAGCCGCAGGGCAGCCCGAAGACGATAAGGGAAGAGGCGGACGAAAGGATACTGGAGTGTCTCAAGCGCCACGGCGGCAGCGTCAAGGATGCGGCCATCGAGCTCGGACTGTCCCAGCGCACGATCTACCGCAAGATGGCCACACTGAAGAACAAGAAATGAAAAGACTGACGGCATACCTGGCCGCGCTGCTTCTCGTTTGCGCCTGCGGCATCTACTCCTTCTCCGGCACCTCCATACAGCCGGACGTGCAGACCATTACCATCAACTACTTCGAATACAAGGCGCTGAGGGTGAACCCTACCCTTAGCAACACCATTACGGAGGCGCTGCGCACCAAGTTCCGCAGGATGACGCGCCTGGAGCAGGTGGATATGGACGGAGACCTCGAGATCACTGGTGAGATCACCGGCTACGACGTCACCGCCACAGCCATCACCGCCCAGGAGCAGGCTGCCCAGAACCGCCTGACGGTAACGGTCAAAGTGTCCTTCAACAACAGGAAATATCCCGAAGACAACTTCGACAACAAGAGTTTCTCCGCCTATGCGGACTTCCCCTCGGACCAGCTGCTCGATGCAGTGGAATCGAGCCTCTGCACGGAAATCATAGACAAGATCAACGAGGACATCTTCAACGCCACCGTGGCCCAATGGTAGATTTCATAGACATACGGAAACTCAATCTCGAAGAACTTTCGGGCGTGATAAGCCTGTACCCCTGGTACGGCGGAGCGAGGCGCGAGATGTGCGAGAGGCTGCTGAAGATGGGAGTCTGCAGCGACAGCGAGCTCTCCCAGGCGGCCCTGTATATGGGCAACCGCAGCATACTCCACTCCCTCGTCAGGGAGGGGCGGACCGTCGATTGTTCTGACGCCGGGGTCGATGCACTGGTAAGGGACTATATGGAAAAGCCCGCGGAGCAGGAGACCGCTCCGGAAACGGTCCGGGAGCAGAAGCCGAAGGTGATTCTCGCCGGCGGCGACTACTTCTCCCTCTCCCAGTATGCCGGAGCTAAGAAGGAGAACGACGGCATTTTCTCAAGCTTTGCGGCAAAGGCCGGGGACAGCGAATATTGCGAACAGGAGCAATATGCAGCGGACGATTTCTGCACCGAGACCATAGCGAAAATCTATGCCGAGCAGGAATATTTTGACGAGGCGATAAACATTTATTCCAAACTAAGTTTGCGATATCCGGAAAAAAGTGTTTACTTTGCAGCCCTTATTGACGAAATAAATAAAAACAGATAATTATGAACGCTATCTTCACAATCCTGACCGTTTTGATCATTATTGCAGCGATTCTCCTCATCCTCGTCGTACTTCTCCAGAACGGCAAGGGCGAAGGAATGGCCAGCAATTTCGTAGCAGGAAACCAGACTTTCGGCGTACGTCAGACCGCAGACATCCTTGAGAAAATCACCTGGGGTCTCGTTGCTTTCATCCTCGTCCTCTCCGTCATCTCCTCGTTCACGACCGGCACCAACGGCGCCGAGATGGACGTGACCGACAAGATCGAGAACGTTGCCGAGGAAGCTCAGCCCGCATTCCCCACGGCTCCCGTCCAGGCTGAAATCCCTGCCGAAACAACAAGCGAGAACAACTAAAACCTACTTTCGCTGACATTTTGTCAGTGGAATGTATTTTGACTTAATACCGTTCGTCCGGAAGGGCGGACGGTTTTATTTTTCCCTTCCGGGACTTAAGAATTATGGAAAACAGGTATGAATTTTTGAGCAAATATGCGGCGGATCTCTGTCAGGCCGCATCGAACGGGAAACTCGATCCCGTGATCGGAAGGGACGAGGAGATAAGGAGGGTGCTCCAGATTCTCTCGAGAAGGACAAAGAACAACCCCATACTCGTAGGCGAGCCCGGTGTCGGAAAGACGGCCATCAGCGAGGGCATCGCGATGAAGATAGTCAACGGCCAGGTGCCGGAAACCCTCAAGGACCGCAAGATATTCTCCCTCGATATGGGTGCGCTGATCGCAGGTGCGAAATATCAGGGCGAATTCGAGGAAAGGTTGAAAGGTGTGGTGAAGGAGGTCGTCGAATCCGACGGGAAGATCATCCTTTTCATCGATGAGATCCACACCCTGGTGGGCGCAGGGCGTAGCACCGGTGCGATGGACGCATCCAACATACTGAAACCCGCCCTCGCGCGCGGAGAACTCAGGACCATAGGCTCCACCACACTCGACGAGTACCAGAAGTACTTCGAGCAGGACAAGGCCCTCGAGCGCCGTTTCCAGAAGGTGATGGTGGACGAGCCGAGTCCGGCGGAGAGCATCTCCATACTTCGCGGACTGAAGGAGAAATACGAGACGCACCATCGCGTCTCGATCGAGGACGATGCGCTGATTGCGGCCGTGAACCTCTCGCACCGCTATATCTCCAACCGCTTCCTTCCCGACAAGGCCATAGACCTCGTGGACGAGGCTGCCTCCAAGCTCAGGCTGGAGATGAACAGCGTCCCGGAGCCCATCGACGAGCTCAATTGCCGCATACGCCAGCTCGAGATAGAGAAGGAGGCGATAAAGCGTGAGGGCACCACCCTGAAAAGCGAAAAGATCGACGCCGAACTGAAGAAGCTCGGAGAGGAAAGGAAGGCGCTCACGGCGCGCTGGGAAGAGGAGAAGGTTGTGATTTCCGAACTCAACGACCTGAAGGCGGAGATAGAGAAATACAAGGTCGAGGCGGAAAGGGCCGAGCGCAACGGCGACTACGGAACGGTCGCAAAACTGCGCTACGGAAAAATCGCGGAGGCCCAGAGCCGCATCGACGAGCTCATCAGCAAGCAGAAGGAGCGCGAGGACCCCATCATCACGGAATCCGTGACCCCTTCGGACATCGCGGAGATAGTGGCGCGCTGGACAGGAATCCCCGTGGGCAGGCTCATCGAGAGCGAGAAGGACAAGCTGCTCAAGATGGAAAGCGAGCTCCACAAGAGGGTGGTCGGCCAGGAAACGGCCATCAGCGCCGTCTCAGATGCGGTCCGCCGCAGCCGCGCAGGCCTCTCCAACGAACATCGGCCCATAGGTTCGTTCCTCTTCCTGGGCACCACCGGCGTCGGCAAGACGGAGCTGGCGAAAGCGCTCGCGGAATACCTCTTCAACGACGAGACGATGATGACGCGCATCGATATGAGCGAGTATCAGGAAGCCCACACCGTGTCGCGTCTGGTCGGAGCGCCTCCGGGATACGTCGGCTACGACGAGGGCGGACAGCTCACCGAGGCTGTGAAGCGCAAACCCTACTCCGTGGTGCTGCTCGACGAGATCGAGAAGGCCCACAGCGACGTGTTCAACATCCTGCTCCAGGTGCTGGACGACGGGCGCCTGACCGACAACAAGGGGCGCACCGTGGACTTCAAGAACACGATTCTGATAATGACGTCGAACCTGCGCGAAGAGGAGCTGCGTATGCATATGAGGCCCGAATTCCTCAACCGCATTGACGAGACGGTGGTGTTCGACGTACTCAGCCGCGACAACATACGCGAAATCGTGGGGATGCAGATGGAGGCGCTGCGCAGGCGTCTGGAAGAGGATAACGTGTACCTGAGCTGGACAAAGGCGTTCGAAGACGAGATGGCGGAGGGCGGCTATGACCCCGAATACGGAGCAAGGCCCGTGAAACGCCTCATCCAGCGCGAACTCGTCAACAGGCTGGCCCGCGAGATACTGGAGGGCAGGATAAGCAGGGGCTGCGAAGTGGAGGTGGACAGCCGCGACGGAGAGATAGTGTTCAGGAACGTTAAAGCGTGATCTTCAGATTCACGCTCTGACGGCAGCCGCGATAGACAGGGATCCGGCCGGTCCCGCCCGGAATGTCTACTTTTGAGCCGAGGTCGAAACCCAGCATTATGCCGAGTTTCAGCCTCGGCGAAATCGTGGGCTCGTAGATGATCGCGATCTCATCGGCCCAGGCGGGCTTGTCGGACAGCGTGGAGAACATCATAAGGCCGTTATATAGTTCGCTGCCATACTTGGCCCTGTAGGGCTGGAGGTCATCGCCCCAGTAGAAGCTGTTGCGTATGCTGAGCCCCCACTTCCCCGCCTGCTGCTGCAGGAAGAGACCGCTCGGGAGGGAGTGGTGCTGCTCGGCGATGCGGTCACGCTGGTAGGTGATTATGGCGCCGGCGGAGAAGGAAAGCGTGTCCAGACCGCTGTCGGGATGCCATTCGAGCATAGGGTTGAGGGTGTGGCTGTCCACGACGCCGTCCACCATCGGCGAGCAGGCGAAGTGGTGGAACGCGGCCGTCCATCGCAGGCTCAGGCTCTTGAGGAAGTCCCATCTTCCGCAGGAGAGCACGAAGAACTCCTCCCTGCGCGCGGGGTGCTCGCTGTCGCCGTACATCCCGCACCAGTCGAGACCGAGATTGGCGTAAAACTTCGCGTTCCGGTACTTGAAGAGCATTCCGTCGCTGTTGGGATTGGTCCAGAGGGCGCGCGTGTCGAAGATGGAACCACGCCAGTCCCCGTCGAACATCGCCGTTGGGTAGGAACCGGCAACCGCCTCGAAATCAGCGCCGGACTTCGTCTTCAGCCTGAAATCATAGTACATCAGTATCTCCTTGAAAGCGTCGCCGGGATTCAGTCCCTCGCCCGCCTTCTTGACTGCGTCGATGCCGAAACGCAGCCTGTGGACAGCATTCCCGCTCTCCATCTTCACACCGATTTCGGGCGTGAGACGGACACCGTGGAGGGTGCTGGAGACGTCGAAGAGTTCCCAGCTGCGGTAGTATTCCGTATTGTCGAAGATGTAGTCGAAAGTCAGTCCGGCATCGAGCTTCACCTTCTGGGAAAAAGCGGAAAAGGACACGGCCAGACAAGAGAGTACAAGAAACAGCTTTTTCATTTCAACCTTGTTAACCTGACAAAATTATCAATAATTTTAATAACTTTGAAGATTGTTATGGCAACTTTTGACAACTTCGAAGACATAAGCTCCATCATCGACGTAAAATGCTGCGGAGGCAGCGATGCCGAGGTGGACTTCCTGCTGCGTGATGACGACGGGACCTGGCGGACGGAGAGCAGTTCCGGCGCCTTCATCGGCCGCGGCGGACTCGGGAAGACACGCGAGGGCGACGGCGCCACCCCTGAAGGCGAATTCAGGGCGCGCAGGGCCTTCGGGATAAAGAAGGATCCGGGCACGGCACTCGAATATACTGACGTTACGGAGACCACCGTCGCCTGCGACGAGGAGGGGCCCTGGTACAACCGTATCATAGACACGGCCGTCACCGGACCGGTCGGAGGAGAGAGGATGAGGGAAATCGAGCCGCAGTACAACTACGGGATAGAGCTGGACTTCAACAGCGGGAACATCTACCCGCTCGGTTCGGCCATCTTCTTCCATTGCAAGGGGCCGAAACCGTGGACAGGCGGCTGCGTCGCCGCCGACGAGGACTTCGTGCGCCACGTGCTCGAGAAATGCGGGCCCGCCCCTCTCTTCAGAATACACAAAAAGTAAAACACATTCATTATGAACGACATAATCCTTTCCAGCCTCCTGAACCTCTTCGCTCTTTTCGGCGCGAAGTACGGTTTCGGCAAGGACAAGACCACCCCGCTCATCTCCGAATACCTCTCCCGTTTCTACGGGATACGCAACCTCAAGCATTACCTGCGCCTGTACTCGGACCTGAGTGACTTCTACTGCGATATGCCCACCGACACGGCAGCCATCATCGACGGCATCTGCGCCAACATCAAGGGCAAGCTGAAGCCCAAGGAGGGCGCGGCCTTCCTGTTGAGGCTTATGGAGTTCATCGGCAAGTTCAAGGACCTTTCGGAAGAGGACATCAAGGAGTTCGAGAGCCTCGCCGGGACGCTCGGCGTAGGCGAGGAGACGATGAAGGAGTTCCTGGTCTTCCTCCGCGGCGAGGAGGACGGCAGGGTCATCATCACGGAATTCGCGGACAATTGCGGAACGCTCCACACCCTCTATATTGACGAATTCGACCTGCTGGTCTTCGCCTACTACGGAGAGCGCAGCATCTTTATGGACGACATCAAGCTGCTGTCCGGCATCTTCCAGGTCTGGAACAAGAGCAGCCTCGTGAAGAGCAGCCATTTCAGCCCGATCTACTACTCGACGATAATGTCGAAATACGGCGGCGACAAGATCGGGGAGGTCATCGAGCTCTGCGGCCGCGACGTGAATTT
Organism: Bacteroidales bacterium; assembly: GCA_024401915.1. The sequence continues at coordinate 6,548 of JAKSKA010000009.1, read as the reverse complement.
CCGCTTCGCTGGCGGTGGCGACAACGGTATGCACAACCTCAGCTTCACGCTCCACAGCGGCGAGATGGTCGCGATAATGGGCGGCAGCGGCGTGGGCAAGTCCACCCTGCTCTCCCTGCTCAACGGCAACCTGAAGCCCCAGAGCGGCACGATCACGGTCAACGGCCATCCGCTCGACGACCCGGAGGCGAAGGACACCATCGGCTTCGTGCCGCAGGACGACCTGCTGATAGAGGACCTCACGGTTTACGAGAACCTGCTGTACACGGCGAAACTCTGCTTCGACACCACCGACGCGAAGGAGCTGGACGAGAGGGTGATGAAGACGCTCACCCAGCTCGGACTGGAGGCGGCACGCGACCTCAAGGTCGGCTCGGCGATCAACAAATACATCTCCGGCGGCCAGCGCAAGCGCCTCAACATCGCCCTGGAGCTCATACGCGAGCCCGCCATCCTCTACCTTGACGAGCCCACGTCAGGCCTTTCGTCCGCAGACTCCGAGAAGGTCATCAACCTGCTGAAGGAGCTGACGCAGAAGGGCAAGCTGATAGTCGTGAACATCCACCAGCCCTCATCAGACGTCTACAAGCTCTTCGACAGGCTCTGGCTTCTCGACAAGGGCGGTTATCCGGTCTATGACGGCAACCCCATCGAGGCCGTATCCCGCTTAAAGACCCTGGCCCACTATGCCGACTCCAGGACCTCCACCTGCCCCGTGTGCGGCAACGTGAACCCGGAAATCATACTCAACATCATCGACGAGAAGATCGTGGACAGCACCGGCGAGCTCTCCGAGACGCGCAAGGTGACACCGAAGGAGTGGCACGAAATCTACCTCGATGAAAGGCCGGAGATGCCGGAGCCGAAACACTGCGCCGTGCCTCCGACAGGCCAGAAGCGGCCCGGGAAGCTGAAACAGATGCTCATCTTCCTCCAGCGCAACCTGGCCACGAAGGTCACGAACCTGCAATATATGCTGCTGACGCTCCTGGAGGCGCCGGCGCTCGCCATAATCTGCGGTGCGCTCACCCATTACACCAGGCCCGACAGCGCCTATACCCTCTTCGATAACAAGAACTTCCCGTCGTTCATCTTTATGGCGATCATCGTCAGCATCTTCCTCGGGATGTCAGGCAGCGCGGAGGAGATCATCCGCGACAGGGCGCTGCTGAAACGCGAGAAGTTCCTCCATCTCTCCCACGGAAGCTATATCGCCTCGAAGATAATCTATATGGCCGGCGTCTGCGCCATCCAGACCCTGCTCTTCACCGTGGTGGGGAATATGGTCATCGGCATACACGGTCTCTTCCTGCAATGGTGGCTGATGCTCTTCGCAGCGGCATTCCTGTCCGCTCTGATGGGACTGCTGCTCTCGCAGTGCCTCAACTCCGTGGTGGCGATCTACATCACCATCCCGCTGCTCCTCATCCCGCAGATTCTGCTTTGCGGCCTAGTGGTCAAGTTCGACGACATCACGACGGGCAGCAAGACCGGCAACGTGCCCGTAATCGGCGACATCATCCCGTCACGCTGGGCGTACGAGGGCCTGGCAACAGGGAGCTATATGATGAACAGCTACGAGAAGGACCTCTACGAACTCGACCGCATCCGCTTCGAGGCGCTCTTCGTAAAGGAGGCTGTCTGCGGCGAGCTGGAAACGCAGATTGCGACGAGAGAGGACGAGCTGCGCCGCGGCGTAGAGCCGAAACCCTGGCGTATGGAGCTGATAAAGAACGAGCTGCCCCGTATCGGCAAGGCCGCAGGGATGGAGCCCTACAGCGGCGACTGGTCCACGGAATCGATAGAGAACTACGTGTATGACGCGGAGAAGGCTCTGGCTAAATATGCCAACACGGTGCGCCTGGCGCTGGACAGGAAGACCAACGCCCTGACCGGCGGCAACTCCACGGAGCTCCGTGAGCTGAAGCAGAGCAGCTGCAACCAGCAGCTTGAGAACCTGCTCGTGAACCGCAACGCCGACAAGGTTTACAGGGTTGCGGGCAACAAGGTGCTGCCCACAAGCGGCTATGTGTTCCTCACCCCCGCTTCACGCAACGGACGCGCTCCCTTCTACAGCGGTGTCAAGGTCCTGGGCCATTATGAAATCGTGACCTACTGGTTCGACATCGCCGTCCTGATGATTATGAGCATTATCGTCGGAGCCTGCCTTTTCGCGGATTTTCCGGGAAAGTTCGTCAGGGTTGAGCATAATTGAAAGCAATTTATTATATTTGTGCGTTTTTTCCGCACGGATACTAGTATTTACGATATGAAAAAAATCACATTCGCCCTCCTTGCAGCAGCTGCAGTGATCTGCGCAGGATGCAAGAACCAGAACAAAACCCAGAACCAGCAGGCTCCCGCCGACATCCTGACCGACGACCCCATCGAGCTTCAGGTTCTCAAGGTCAGCGCAGAGAATCTCCTCGAGTCAGCAAAGGAGATGAAGCACATTCCCATCGTGACCAAGGACAAGAATGGGAAAGTCGTTCTCACGGACAAGGAGAAGAAGGTCAAGCCCGACTTCCTTCTCGATCCCACCACCCTCACGATGTATCCCGACCTCACCCACAAATACCGCGCAGTGGCTATGCTCGCAGTCGATCTCGCAATCGCAGACCTCTACGAGATGAACGCCAACGACTACAAGGCCGTTCTCTCCGCGCTGCTCGTGGATATCCAGGACGAGGCCCTGAACATCTTCGCCCAGACCCCCTGGACCGATGAGGAAGGCGGCAAGAACGCTCTCAAGGACCTGCTCGAGGACGAATACAACAACGGCCGTCCCAACTTCTTCTGGGAATCAGCCGCAGCAAGCGTGGTAGAGCAGCTCTTCTTCGTCACGAGGGATATCGACAAATACATCAAGATGTTCGACGACCAGGCCGCAGCCGACGTGACCTACAACTTTGTCTGCGTCCACGAGGGTATCAAGTCCCTCACCGAGATCTATCCTGAAATGGAGGCCCTCAACACCATCATCGCTCCTCTCTACGTCATCAATGCAATCAACGTGGAGCAGCTCAAGAGCCAGCTCACCGAGCTCAAGGGCGAGATCGAGGATATCCGCGCAAAGCTTCTTATCTAGAAGATTTCCAACAGCCTTGCGACGAGGAAGCCAAGCCAGTTTCCTGCCGCATAGCCCACAACTCCAATAGCGAGTCCGCTCGCAAGAACGTTACGGTTGTTCATCGCCGCTGCCATCATAGGCACAAACGGCGGTGAACAAATGTATGTTACGGAGCTCACAGTCATCGTGTCGGCATCTATCCTGAAGATGCGTGCAAGTATGAGCTGGATGAAGAGGGAGCCGAAGATCACGAACGTGAGATAGGCCAGCATCATCAGTGAGCCCTTCGGGTCGAACTTGCTGAAATCGGCCATAGATGCGACTGCGAGGGAGAATATGTATATGAGATACATTCCCGAATCGTAGCTGTAGCGGTTGTCCCGGACGCGCTTGAGGAAGGATCCGGCAACGCCCAGGGCCGTCAGGGAGAATATCAGCGCAGTCATAAACGAAGACTCCGGGAACAGCAGGGCAATCCCCGCCGAAATCCCCACTGCGACTATGTCCAGGCCTGCTATGAAGCCGAACTCCCTCAGGCCCTTCCGTGAAAACAGGCTCCTGAACGGCGTCCCGGCGGACTTCAAGTCCCCCTCGGTGCAGGAGACGTGCGCCTCGTTCGGCAGTATCTTCCTGAAGAATCTGATTCCCACGCTCATAAGGAAGGTCAGGTACAGGAAACAGATTGCCATATCATAGGAGTTGAGCAGCACGAAGGTGGCGTCGTCCACTTCGAGTATGGTTTTCAGAGCAGCCATATTGACCGTACCGCCGGTATAGACGCCTGTCAGCATCCCTCCGACCGCCGCACCGTCAGGTATGGCCTTCCCGAACAGGAAATAACCGGCGATGACAGCCGCAACGACCGCGAACATCCCGGTAATCAGAGCAAGGGTGCCGCTGCGCGTTCCGGTGCGCGAGAAGGTGCAGGTGAACAGAAGCAGCGGAATGGAAAGGGGAACGGTAGCGCTCGTCAGCAGGTCCTGGATCTTCGCCATCGAAGCGGGATGGAAAAGGTTGCCGTACAGCATTCCAAGGATATAGAGCAGCAGCACGGGACCGATCTTGCCGAGCAGGGGGACCCTGCGGCAGAGGCGGATGACCAGTGCCGGAGTCAGCAGGAAAAAGAGTACCGAAATACAATCAGCGAGCATAAAGTGACCTCCAATAACTGAATGCGGCTTCAGAATAGGGGCAGAGGCGGCGCCTCAGAAGGTCCAGGTCGCCCGTTCCGGGAGAACACCAGCGCACGCCGCGGTTGTAGGCGGTGGCACAGAGCTTCACCTGATCCCTGCGCGAGAGGGCGTCAAGGCCTTCCCTCACCCTGTTTCCGTATTTGTCGAATGAACCGTAATCGAGATATATCATCTTGAGGAAGACCGCGAGGTATATGCACTGCCAGTGGTCATTCTCAAGCCTTGCAATGCGTTCGGAGCGGGATTTCTCGGAATCCGACGTGTCGAAGGAGAGGTTGTAGGCGCTCCTGTACGGGCTCTTGTTCCATATCTTCTCGAGCGTCTCGGCAAAGGACGGCTTCATCTGGAAACGCCCTATCGAATAGTCGGCTTCCGCCGTGCCGCCCTTGATATAGAGGGCCTCGACCGCCACTTTCTCCACCTTGTCCTTGAGGAAGCTGTATCTCACCACCTCCGGGAACACCACGGCTTCCGCGATGTCGGCGGGCACGTCGTACCTGTCCCAGACAGCCTGCCATTCGCTCCTGTGAGCCTCGACATAGTTCCGGGCCATCGCGTCAGGGAAACTCGAGGCCCTGTCCCCCGTGAGCGGGAGAACGAGAAGCATCTGTATGAGCAGGGAAAACAGCATCTATCTTGTTTTCCTTCCGCTGTCGCGGACCAGTGCGGCCACTGTCCCGTTCAGGCTTTCCGCCGATGCGAGCCGTTCGAGCGGGAAATGCACCCTGTAGCACCAGTGGTGATGGGGATTCGAGGGCTCGTTGATGCGCTCCGCGCACGCGTCCTCCCGGCGTATGGGGTCTGCCGCAAGCCAGTCCTGCAGAGGCAGCACCGCCAGCATCGAGTCGGACTTCAGCGTCTCCCAAAGCAGTGAGCGCGCCTCCCCGGGTGTGGGGTCGGCTCCGGACTCGCGCAGACGCTGCATCCTGATCGTCTCGAGGTCGTGACCGGAGGTGGCGCAGACGCTAAGATACGGCCAGGGACGCCCCTTGTCCATACAGGGCATCTCCATCGAAAGTATCTTTTCGGCATCCATCACGTCCTTTACGCAGTCCGGCACCACTCCGAGATCCTCACCACAGGCGAGAATCCCCGTAGCGCTGAGCAGGGCGGGCAGCTTGCGGCAGGCGTTGATGCGCCAGAACCCGTCGTGGCGGTGATAGAAAAAGTCCCAGTACAGCGCATCGAAGCGCTCTTTCTGCCAGGGCTCGAGCTTCGAGGTGTCGGGCGAGATGAGCGGATGGAACCAGCCCTTGCGCGCCATATCCTCTATGAAAAGGCCCTCCAGCGGCAGGCCGGCGGCGGCAATCTCCTCGCCGGAATACGGCAGCGCCGGATTGAAGTGGCCGTACATTCCGCTGCTGTATTCGAGCGGAATCTCCCAGATGCGGAAGAAGCCGAGTATGTGGTCTATGCGGAAAGCGTCGAACCAGCGGGACATCCTGCGCAGCCTCTCGCGCCACCAGCGGTAGCCGTCACGCGCCATCTCGTCCCAGTTGTAGGTCGGGAAGCCCCAGTTCTGGCCGTCGGCGCTGAAGTAGTCGGGCGGAGCGCCGGCGCTGACTCCGAGATTGAAAAGCGAAGGATGACAGACCGCGTCAGCGCTGCAGGCACCGACCCCTATGGGCAGGTCACCCTTGAAGAAGACGCCTTTGGAACGGGCATATCGCGCCACGTCGCTGAACTGCAGGTCCAGCTTGTACTGCATCCATTTGTAGAAATCCCTGTCGGAGCCGTCGCGGTCGGCGCAGAAAAGCGCATACTCTTCCAGCCAGAAGGCGTTCTGCTTCTCCCAACGCCTGAATGCAGCCGTCGAGAGGTCTGCGGCACCGCTGCGGGCAAAGGCCTTGCGCGAGTACTCCATCTTCGCGTCATAGACACGCGGATAGTCCACTGTCGGGCTGGAGTTCAGCTCCTTCTGGAGCTTGCGGAAGGCTGCGTCAGGCTTTATGCCAAGTTCCTGCAGCCTGACGTAAACGGGATTGAGGGCGAAGCTGCTTGAGGGGCGGTAGGGATAGGAATCGTCCCAGGAGCCCTTCGGGGATGTGGCCGTGTCGTTGACGGGGAGCAGCTGGATGAGGCACTGCCCCGTCGCGGCCGCCCAGTCCACCAGCAGCTCGAGGTCGCGGAAATCGCCTATGCCGAAGTCGTCTTCGCTGCGCAGCGAGAACACGGGGATGGCCGTACCCGCGCCGCGGAATCCGGGAGCATCGAAGATGGCGGCGCTGTGGCGTCTCGGGACGGGACTCTGCGGGCAGGGGGAATCGATCCAGCTGACCTGCTCC
>JAKSKA010000089.1 GCA_024401915.1 Bacteroidales bacterium | reverse complement strand
TTCTTGCTAGGGAATCAGACCTAATTGGAAATCTGCTTCGCGTGTGCAAGATCGGCCATTTCGCACATTTCGAAGGAAAACATTGTCGTGAAATGTGCAGAATAGGCTTTTTCGCACACGTGGCAACGAAATTCAGGGATAACACTGTGATGAATTATCGATCCAAGAAAGATTTTGTGCGTAAAAGCGCCCTTCTGACACACGGATTTCAAGAATGCTGCCGACATAAGTACATCCGAGGCCGATTTTGCTCTCGCTAGTCATTAATTCACGTCGGATAAGTGCACTTGAGGCCAGTTTTGCTCTCGCGACGACAACCAGGGGGGTGGCCGCACCACCGCCCGACTACAGCCAGAGGGTTTTCCCTGGCCCGCACCACCGCCTGGCAGCAACCGGGCCAGGCGGTTACGACACGGCAGCGCTTCGCCGGGCTATGGAGGGCCCGCTCGCGCTGCCGGTCGTTGCGGGTGGCGAGCAGGGGCAACTTGCAAAGCCGGCCGTTGAGAAGAAAACAGGGCCCGCTCGCGTTGCCGGTCGTTGCTCCATCCCGGCCTCCGCGGGGCGCTCTGAGGAGCGCCTTCTTCGCCGCTGGGTGTGGTCGGCTGTCTCCTCCGGAACCCGAGGCCGCCCAGCTGGGGACTCAAGCCTTTGGAATTCAATTTATTATTCTTATATTGCGCTGGTAGTTAAACCTTTTGCTTTATGAAGAAATTACTGTTTTCTGCTATCCTGTCGATAATGGCAGTGCTTTGCGTCGTTCCTTCCTGCGATCTTATCAGCACCGACCCGGACGTAAAAGAAAAGAATGATTCCATTCCCGAATCCATCGTATCCGAATTTCTTATTAAAGAATCGCTTGAACTGACACCGAATTCGGCGGTCCTGAAACTGTCTTTCAAGACCAACGGGGGCCCGGACAAAATCTCTCCTGTTTTCAAATGTGGCTGCATCAGCGCCGCAGATTACGTCTCGGTTTCCAATCTGGAGCCAGCTGACATAATCGCCGCTCTGGACGGGAAGGCCATTGAAGGCAGCGTGTATTTCGACGAGGCTCAATCAGGCACGCTCACCTTCGAGGGTCTCGACAGCGACACGGAGTACATAGCCGCTGCAATGGTCAGCTATGGGCCCATACACTACTACAGCAATGTTTTCGTGTTCAAGACCATTGGTACGCATCTCTGCGTCACTCAGGAAGTCGATATGGGGCTCAGCGTGAACTGGGCGGGATGGAACATAGGCGCCACCGCTCCTCAGGAGTACGGGAACTATTTCGCCTGGGGTGAGACCAGCCCCTGGGCTCTCGGATGGTCAGGCGCAGCGAAATATAAATTCTACGACACACAGTCTCCTTCCAGCGCGGTGAAGTTCACAAAATATGTCACCTCCGCTTCATACGCCACCGATCCCTCCAATGTTGACGGATTAAGTACGCTTCTCCCCGAGGACGATGCCGCAACCGTCGCATGGGGAGGTAAATGGAGGATGCCCACAGATTCGGAAAAGACCGAGCTTCTCGCCAACACGACACACGATAAGTTCGAATACCTTGGCGTCAAGGGATACCTCTTCACGAGCAAGAAGAACGGCAATGCAATCTTCCTCCCCTGCACGGGCATTATGATGCAGGGCAGCTATCCCACCGAGGACGAGTCTCTCTGCGGCTTCTGGACTTCATCCCTGAGGAGCGACAACTCAATGGCCTATATGGCCTGCAACAAGGTCAGCGGAACCGGCCTGCTTGAGGACGCCGGCTTCGAGATGGATCCCCAGGCTGAAAGTTGGCACCTCGGTCAATACCGCTGGTACGGTCTTCCCGTCAGGGCCGTTCTCGGCAAATAATCCCCGCCGCTCGACGGCAATGTTCGTACACACGCGAGTGACTCGCGTCTGTACGAACAAGGGAGACCGGCGCGGACAATACTGACTTTGCGCAAATAAAAAAGGCGACCCTCGAGCCGCCTTTATCGATTTTGCTTGTTTCTAGAGCTTCCTGGCGCCGTCGGAGATTACGACGTCGTAAACCTTGGGCTCGTGGCCGTACTTGGCGGCGAACTGCTCCTTGGCGGCGGCGATGAAGGCATCGTAGAGTTCTTCCTTCACGAGGTTGATCGTGCAGCCTCCGAAGCCTCCGCCCATCACGCGGCATCCGGTAACGTCCATCTTGCGCGCAAGCTTGGCGAGGAAGTCAAGTTCTTCACAGCTTACCTCGTAGAGCTTGCTCATACCGAAATGGGTCTGGTACATCATCTCTCCGGCCGTCTCGTAATCGCCCCTTTCAAGAGCATCACAAACGTCAAGGACCCTCTGAACCTCACCTATCACATACTCAGCGCGGAGGAAATCCTCTTCGGGGATCTCCGTCCTGACCTCCTCGAGCCATACGCGCTTCGCGTCGCTGAGGAATTCGACCTCTGGATGGTTCTTCCTGATGGCTGCTGCGGCATTCTCACAGGATGCGCGGCGCTTGTTATATGCGGAAGATGCCAGTTCGTGCTTCACGCAGGTATCGAGAAGGACGAGCTTGTAGCCCTCGGGGTTGAAGGGGAAGTACTTGTATTCAAGAGTCTTGCAGTCAAGGCGGATGAGGCAGCCCTTCTTGCCGAAGCAGGAAGCGAACTGGTCCATGATACCGCAGTTCACACCGCAGTAGTGGTGCTCAGTCATCTGACCTATCTTTGCGAGCTCGAACTTGTCGATTCCGTTGCCGTTGATCTCATTGATGGCGAAAGCAAAGCAGCTCTCGAGTGCGGCCGATGAACTGAGACCGGCTCCGAGGGGAACGTCCCCTGCGAAGACAGTATCGAAACCTGCGACTTTGCCGCCCCTCTTGATTGTCTCGCGGCAAACACCGAAGATATAGCAGGCCCAGGCCTTTGCGGGCTTGTCAGCCTCCTCGAGACCGAACTCCACGCTCTCGCCATAGTCGAGCGAATAGGCACGTACCTTATTCAGCCCGTTGGGCTTGATTTCGGCAACGATTCCCTTGTCGATAGCTCCGGGGAACACATAACCGCCGTTATAGTCGGTGTGCTCGCCTATGAGGTTGATACGGCCGGCGGAAGCGTACTGCTCACCACCCTCTCCGTAAATTTCCACGAATTTGGCGTGTATTGCTTTCTGTATTTCCATAATGTGGTATTGATTGGTTATCGGTTCATCTGTCTGCTAGAAATACCTTGCGCGGTTGTCCTGGACACCGGCGGCCTCCATCATCACGGGGAGAATCATCTGGGAGCTGTACTGGGCCTTGCGGCTGGCCATATTCTCAGCATCCTCCTCAGTGTAGAAGGAACCAGTTTCCTTGTTGGTGACCTTGACGACGTAAACGCCTCTCCTTCCGATTACGGGAGCGCTGATTCCGCCATTCTCAAGAGCGCAGGCTGCGCCGATGACTGCGGGCTCGAGACCGGTCTGGCTCATAGTCGAGAACGAAGCACCTTCGTTTGTCTCGACCGAGGAGTCAAGAGCCTTTGCGATAGCTTCCATATCGGTGAGTCCGGCAATCTTTCCGGCAACCTCGGCACGTACTTTCTCGTTGACCTTCTCGCCGTAAAGTATATTCTTGATGGACTCGGAAACCTCCTTGACGGGAGTATAGCCATCCTTGTGGATTTCCTTGACAGCGGCGACGAAGAAGTAGTTGTTGTTCACGGTAAGGATCTGGGAAGCCTTGCCTTTCTTGGCATCGAATACCCAGCGGGTGATTTCCTTCGCGTTGTCCACGGAACCGTAGTTGGAAGTTGCCTCTACCACGTTCATATTATGGGAGTAGATACCCATCGTGTCCACTGCGGCCTTGTAGCCTTCGTAGGTTCCGGCGGTGATGGAAGCGAACTTGTTGGCCTTCGAGTAGTACTCGTTGAAGGTCTCCTTGCTTGCGAGGGTTGTCTTCTCGAGGATGGCAACCTGCTTCTTGGCTATAGGGGCGGTACGCTTGGAAACGAGAACGATGTGGGTGCCGTACTGGGTCTTGAGGATGAACGGCTTGCCGACCTCTGCGGTCATAACGCTCTCGAAACCGGGAATCATATAGCTCTGGGTCATCCAGCCGATGTTTCCGTTCTCGCCGTCAGCCATAGAACCCTTGTCTGCAGAGTTCTCGAGCGCGATCATACTGAAAGACGCGCCCTTCTTCGACACCTCACCGAGGAGGCTGTCAGCCTTTGCGGTTTCAGCGCCCTGGAGAAGGATGTGCTTTACGTAAACGGAATCAGGAACCATTGCGTTGGCAACGACCCTTGCGGCGTAGAAGGAGTTTCCGTCCCTCACGATGGGGGTCGTGGTCTGAGCGTTGGTGAATATGGATTCGTTGAGGCTGCGGTTGATGGTGTTGAGTTCACCGGCCTTGTACCAGTAGGATGAGAGGCTGCGCTCCGAATTCTTGAGAAGGAAGGCCTTCATATTATCAGTTGCGGTGAACTCGTCATAGACCTTGTTGAAGTTGTCGGAGGTCTCGGCGATATCCTTTGCGGAAGGAACAACCTCGAATATGACATATTCGATGTCACGGCTTGCGTTCTGCTTGTAGAAGTCCTTGTGGTCCTTGTAGTAGGCGTTGATCTCGGAATCGGAAACCACGATGGTGCTGTCCGTTGCTACAGGATACTGCGCCAGCACGTACTCGACGTTTGCCGTAGTGTTGTTCTCGGCGATGTCGGCGGCCTTCTGGAGAGCGTTCTGGACGTTTCCGTTGGTGAAGATGGCGCCGTACTTCGCATAGTACTGCTGGTTCTGGACGGTGTTCTGGAGATAGTTCCAGTATGTCTTGAGCCTTCCGGTCTCGTCAGAAGCAAGCTGGCTTACGAAAAGGCGCACGTTATCTGCAGAGAAAGTGCCCGTCTCGTCGGCGAAGAAAGGATTCTGGGAGATGATGGGAGAAACGTTCTCTCCGCTGAGGAGATCGATCTTCTCGTCCTCACCGACCTTGATGCCGGCGGCCTTAGCGTTCTTTACGAACAGGAAATTGTCGATGCACTCCTGCCAGGCGGCGTTGCGGATCTGCTCCTGCGTCTGCTCGTTCTGAACAGACGAACCTGTCATTACCTCGTTGATTGTCGTGTATTTGTTGATCTGCTCCTGGAAATCCTCGTAAGCTATACCCTTGCCGGCGATTTCGCCAACGTTCTGGGGCCTTCCGAAGAGGGTCATAAGATCATCCATGGGAGCAATGAAATACAAAAGCGATAATGCGATAATGACAGAGATCGCAATACCGAACTTTTCACGCATGTTTTGAAGAACAGCCATTTTAGTATTTGTTTTTTAGTTAGAATCAATAAGTCTGCGAAGATAGTGAAATTCTTTTAATTTTTAAGCAAAAAAGGGCCTATAAAGTTCACCGAATCTATCGCTACTTTCGTCGAGTCCTGCTCGACCACTCCGTAAGTGTTGAACGGCCTGTGGAGAATAGCGTTCCTGGCGTGGTCGTCCGAGCGCATTCCATAGCCCTGCATAAAGCCGTCCGGGGAGTACATCTTCACATAGCAGTCCGTGTAGATTTCCTGTTTCGACTGGTCCCAATAAATGGTATCGGTCTCCATCGTCTCTATCTTCAGGACGTTGTGTATCACTACGTTACCGAAAGCCTGCCAGGACTCCTCCTTCTTTCCTTTCTTGCTGGTGATATGGCGCGCATCATCCGAAACGATGACCGTCTCAAGAAGGCCCTCCTGCGTATAACCGTACACGGCGAAACCCTTCGGGAAAGACTCGAAGGAATTCGTGTCCGTTTCGAAGCGCTGCATCAGCGGTGCCTCCATACGCATATCCACAAATCCGTTCTTGGTCCTGACCGCAAACATATCGTCCACGGTCTGGAAAGGCACCGAATCCATCGAGCCGAGGTCCTCGCTTCCCAGCTTACCGCGACAGGAAACGGCAACACTGGCAACCATAGAAATGATTGCCAGTGTGTGCAGTGCGTCTATGTGTTTCCCTAACAAACTACTTTACGGTTCTGACGGTGGTCACAGCCCTCATTCCACCGCAGGTTACGGTATAGGACTGTCCGTCGCTGATACCATAGAAGAAGGCGTCACCCTGCTGGGGGAAGTACCTGCTGTAGTTTGCGATACGGCTTCCAGCCTCTTCGGCGAGGGAAGGATCGGCATTCCTTGCCTTGTTC
>JAKSKA010000088.1 GCA_024401915.1 Bacteroidales bacterium | reverse complement strand
CCTGACATCTATCTCCGGAACCACCTTCAAAAGGTCATTGGCATATTTCACGGCCCATCCCTCGTCGAGGATGACGTATTCGATTCCGTACTTCGAAGCGAAGTCGATGTAGTACTTGTATGTCTCGTTGTTGATACCGGCCTTGAAGTCCACTCCCCGCAGGCTCCAGTTGTTCCACCAGTCCCAGGCCACCTTGCCGGGCTTCACCCAGCTGAAGTCCTCGTCCTTGGGACAGGGACGTGCCAGACGCCACACCATATCGTTGTCCGCCATTTCGGAATCCTGCTCCGAGAAGCATATTATCCTCCAGGGGAAGCTGCGCGGCGCGCCGTCACATCTTGCGATGTAGTTGTCACGCGTCTTCGGGAGCACCTGGATGCCGTTGTGGCCGCCTATCTCCGTATCGAGAGGATACGGTGCGAAACGGCCGCACACCGTCGTGGAAGCGTCCCCGTTGTAAAGGAACATACCGGGATAGTCCACGAGGTCTGACTCGGTGATGACCATCTTCGTGCCTTTCGGTCCTTCGAACATAGTGGGCAGGAATGCCATCCTGCGGGGATTCCACTGCGAAACCGGAAGATGCTTGTAAGTGTTCTCGAAATCGTCGGAGAACTGGGTGTCGAGGGTCTCGATGCGCTTGTGAGTGTAGCCCACGTACATATATCTGTCCGCGCTGAACTTGAATGTCGCCTGTTCTGCGTTGACATTATAGGAAGAGCGCTTCGATGGCTGGACGAAACGCCAGGCCACGCCTTCGTCGTATGCGCGGAACTCCACGTTGCAGTCGCGGTATCTGACGGTGACGGCATTATAGACGTCGGACACGCTGGCCTTGCGGTACAAGGGGGATTCGAGGACGGCATTGCCCGATGACTTCGAGAAGCCCTTGCATTTGCCGGCCGCCCAGACGGTACCGTCGGAAAGTGTCATCGACACGGGCGACGCATCGACGAGAGCCTCCCCGTTGTAGGATAGGGAGTACGTCAGCGCGGCGTCGGAGGATGCTCCGTCCTGGAGCGTCACGCAAAGTCTTCCGTCAGGGGATTTCAGTTCATAATTCCTGGCTCCGGCGCAGAATATGGAAAGGGCGAGAGCCGCAATAATGGTCAATAGTTTATGCATAATTCTGCAAATATAACTAAAAAAGAGTATATTTGCGAATATGCTCCAAATTGACAAATATCCGTCAGAGGCCCTTCAGGGGGCGGTTGACGCCATCAGCTCGCTCCCCGGCGTGGGTGCGCGCAGCGCACTGAGGCTGGCGCTCGACCTTCTCGGCCGTGACCCCGAGGACATACGAAGCTTTTCAGCCGCGATCGGGCGCCTGGCCGACGACGTCCACTGGTGCCGGAACTGTATGATGATCTGCGACGGGGCCCTGTGTCCCATCTGCGCGGACAGCAGCCGTGACCACTCCCTCATCTGCGTTGTCGAGAGCATCAGGGACGTGATGAGCATCGAGGCCACAGGGCAGTACAGGGGCGTTTATCACGTGCTCGGCGGCATCATCTCGCCGCTTAACGGCATAGGCCCCAGCGACCTGAAGATAGACGAACTGGTGGAGAGGCTGCGCGGAGGAGAGAGCGGAGCCGTGGAGGTGATACTGGCCCTGAGCGGGGATGTTGAGGGTGAGACGACCGCGTTCTACATCTACCGCCGTATCGAAGCGCTGGGTGTGAAAGTGACCACGCTGGCGCGCGGACTCGGATTCGGGGACGGACTCGAGTATGCCGACTCGCTGACTCTCGGACGCTCCATTGCCGGACGCGTTCCCTTCACGCCGTAAATCTCAGAACACCAGGGATATACCTATCGCGACGAGGACGACTCCGCCGGCAATTTCGGCGCCGCGTCCGAAGTGCCTGCCCAGCCTGCTGCCGCCCTCCATTCCGGCGATGACGGACAGTGCCGTGACCACGAAGACGGAGACGGCAAGAGGGCTGATGTCGTGCCAGGAGCGTCCCGCCATCGACTGCGCCACCCCGACTGCAAGTGCGTCGATGCTCGTGGCCACCCCGCCGATTATGACATTTCGCAGGCCGCAGAGGTTGCGCGGCTCCTCCACCCCCCTGACGCCCTCTATCAGCATCGAACCGCCGACGTAGAGCAGCAGAACGAACCCTATGATGTGGGAGATACCCTCCACGAATCCGGCGCAGACGCTGCCCAGGGCCCATCCGGCGACGAGGAGGCCGGTCTGGATGACGGCGAACGCAAGGGCGACGCCGAGGATTTCGCGGCGCTTCCCGCTTTTCAGTGTCACGGAAGAGCAGAGGCTGACGGCGAAGCAGTCGGCGCAGAGGCTGACGGCGGTGAGTATGGCTTCGGTGATTCCCATATCTAACTCGGTATTTCTCCCGGTTTCAGGCCCACCTTGGTGTAACCGAGGCGCTGGAGTTCGATCGTCACGCCGATTCGGAACATTACCGTATAGGCCCTCACGAGGACGTAGAAGCCGTCGGCGGTCTGTGCCTCGATGCCTTCGTGGCGTATCAGGCCCAGGGTGGCGAGGGCGCAACTGTCAAGCGTGTCGGCTATTTTCGCCGCCCAGTCCGCCTTGAGGTGGAGCAGCTCGTGGACGGTGCGCTCGTCCATATCGTCCCAGCCGCGGCTGCCGTAATAGGAGCTGTAGGCGTCATTGCGGTGGGCGTTCCAGTCCGCGTCCCAGTTGTGGGCGACGGCCATTCCGAGATATGCCGCCCAGGCGATGGCGGCTTCCGGGAATGCGTTGAAATTCTCCACGGCGTCGGCGGTGTAGTCCTTCAGATATGACTCGTTCCACAGGGTATCGAAGTCCGGAGAACTCATTATCCCGCCCTGGAAGACCCCTGCTCCGTTGCAGAGTTTCACCAGTCCGTCGGAGAGTATGGTTTCAAATCTGTCCAAATCCATAGCGGGTGCAAAAGTAATCATTTTCCGTGTTTCTTTATACCAAAAGATTTGCTAACTTTGCGTTGCTTTTTTGAAAAATACTTCAATTAATAAAATATGAAAGTCTCATTCAAAGATCTTGGCCTTGTGAACACCCGCGAGATGTTCGCAAAGGCAGTCAAGGGTGGCTATGCCATCCCCGCATTCAACTTCAACAATATGGAGCAGCTCCAGGCTATCATCCAGGCCAGCTCCGAGACCAAGTCCCCTGTCATCCTCCAGGTCAGCAAGGGTGCGCGCAACTATGCGAACCAGACCCTTCTCCGCTATATGGCCCAGGGTGCTGTCGAGTATGCGAAGGAACTCGGTTGGAAGAAGCCCCAGATTGTGCTCCACCTCGACCACGGCGACAGCTACGAGCTCTGCAAGAGCTGCGTGGATTTCGGTTTCTCCAGCGTGATGATCGACGGCTCCGCCCTCCCCTACGAGGAGAACGTGAAGCTCACCCGCAAGGTCGTCAACTATGCTCACAAATATGACGTCACCGTCGAGGCCGAACTCGGCGTGCTCGCAGGAGTAGAGGATGAGGTCTCCGCAGAGGAGTCCCACTACACACGTCCCGAGGAGGTCATCGACTTCGTGAAGAAGACCAAGTGCGACTCTCTCGCAATCTCCATCGGAACCAGCCACGGCGCTTACAAGTTCAAGCCCGAGCAGTGCACCCGCGACCCCAAGACCGGCCGCCTCGTACCTCCCCCCCTCGCATTCGACGTGCTGAAGGCCATCGAGAAGAAGCTCCCCGGCTTCCCCATCGTCCTCCACGGATCATCTTCCGTTCCCCAGGAGTATGTTGATATGTGCAACCAGTTCGGCGGAAACCTCCCCAATGCAGTCGGCATTCCCGAGGAGCAGCTCCGCAAGGCAGCGAAGAGCGCAGTCTGCAAGATCAACATCGACTCCGACAGCCGTCTCGCGATGACCGGAGCAATCCGCAAGCACTTCGCCGAGAACCCCAGCCACTTCGATCCCCGTCAGTACCTCAAGCCCGCACGCGAGGAGATGAAGAAGATGTACACCCACAAGATTATGAACGTCCTCGGCTCCAACGGCAAAGCCCGCTAGTCGATGGCAACATAGCTGAAAAGAGGATGACTTTTTTGAGGTCATCCTCTTTCTTTTGTCCCATTGCCTCCGAGCGTCGGCTGTCTCCTCCGGAACCCGTGGCCGGCCGCGGCCTCGTGAGCGGCTGTCACGACCGAAGGGAGTGACTGGATGGAGCGAAGCGGAAGGTTCCGGAGGAGAGCAGCCGACGCTCGGAGGCAAAACAAAACGCGAGCGACTCGCGTCTGTACTAATCGTCGAACGGGGCGAACATCGTGGTGCTGAGGTATTTCTCAGCGCGGTCGGGGAAGACGACGACGATGTTCCCCTTGTCGATCTTTTCGGCGGTGCGGATGGCCGCGAGCATTGCCGCGCCGCTGCTCATCCCGGCGAAGATGCCTTCTTCCCGGATGATCCTGCGCGCCATCTCGATCGCCTCCTCACTCTCTATCATCTCCTGGGAATCGAGCAGCGCCGGATTGTAGATCTGCGGCACGATGGCCTCTTCCATATTCTTAAGGCCCTGGATGTAATGGCCGCGTATGGGCTGGGCACAGACTATCCTGATGTCGGGGTTCATTATCTTCAGGAACTTCGTGAGCCCCATCAGGGTGCCGGAGGTCCCTATGGCCCCGACCAGATAATCGATCTCGCCGCCGCACTGCTGCCAGATCTCGATGGCCGTACCCTTGTAGTGGGCCATATAGTTGCCGGCATTGGAGAACTGGTCCGGCATAAAATACTTCTCAGGGTTCTCGTCCACCATCTTGTGAGCGAGACGTATCGCCCCGTCGGTACCCTCGTCGGCTGGGGTTAGTATCACCTTGCCGCCGTAGGAGCGGATGATCTTGCGCCTCTCGACGGAGACCGCCGAGCTCATCACTATCTCTACAGGATAGCCCTTGACGATTCCGGCTATCGCAAGCCCGATCCCGGTGTTGCCGGAGGTCGGCTCGATGATGGTCTTGCCGGGATAGAGCTTCCCCTCCCTCTCGGCCTGCTCGACCATCGCAACGGCGATACGGTCCTTGATGCTGCCGGTGGGATTGAAGCCCTCGAGCTTCGCGAATATCCTCACGTTCGGGTTCGGGCAGAGCCTGTTGATTCTAACCAGAGGCGTACCACCTATCGTTCCAAGTATATTGTCGTATATCATACAAGGTACAAAAGTACGATTTTTTCTTTCATCAATATTGATTAACTTTACAAAAAATAACTGCATTATGACGATGAGACTTTCCGCATTCGCACTCTGTGCGGCCGCAATGATGATCTGCAGCACGGCACACGCGCAATGCCCCCTGCCCTTCGACCCCGCCGGGGCGACGATGATCTCCGAGAAAGGGAACCTTATGACACACTGTCCCTCCATCCATATCACCGAGGACGGCGAGGCCTATGTCGCGTATTACCGCGACAACAAGCAGCAGAAGGAGGATTCCAACATACAGAGCATCGAGATGAAGATCATCCACTTCCCCATCGATTCCTGGAAGAATCCCGAAATCGTCCGCCAGGACTTTATGAGCTGCGGTCAGACCGTCGGCAGATTCACCCAGTCCGGACGCGCCCCCTATGATCCCGTGCTCTGGAAAGTGGGAGGCAGGATGCAGTGCATCTTCATAGGCTGCGAAGGCGGCGAGCCGGAAGTGGTGGCGCGCGCATTGAACCTCCGCAACGGGAAGCTTGAGAACAAGGTGGAGCACTGCACGCTGAGTTTCCCCGGCTCCGACGGGAAGAAGGTCACGGTGCCGTTCAGCAATTCAGGCGTCACCCGCTGCTATGCCGCGATGGGCATCACCGATGCGCCCACGCAGATGAGCCAGGTGGACATCGACAAGAAGTTCATCGAGCACGACGGATGGCTCTACACCGTCATCTTCAGCTGGTGCTGCCCCGAGTCCAGACCGGTCATCGTACGCACCAGGGACTGCATAAACTACGACTACGTATTCCACTGCCCCGAGTTCATCTACGGCAGCACCGAGGCCACCCTGGCCATCCTGGATGACGAGTTCTACGTCCACTGCCGCAGCGCACGCGTGGAGAACAAGAACAGGAGGGGCACGTATCTGGGCAAATATTCGGCAACGGGCGAATGCCTCGTCAAGCCCTGGAGGATAGGCACCATCGAGTCGCGGCCGGAACTGGTCACCAAGGACGG
>JAKSKA010000087.1 GCA_024401915.1 Bacteroidales bacterium | reverse complement strand
AGAATGCCGCCATGGAAGGCAGGAAAGCCGCCAAGGCCGAGGAGACCAAGGTGAACGAGGCACGCGCAGAGGCTATCGCCAAGAAGGCACAGGAGCTTGCTGCAGCCGAGGCTGCAAAGGCAGCTGAGGCCGCTGCAGAGACGGCAGAGGAAGCCGCTGCAGAAGCACCCGCCGAGGCATAATGCTCCAGATTGCCAAGATTCTCAAGTCCAACGGCACCGACGGAGGAATCCTTATCGGAGTCCGGGACATCGAACCAGGGCAGATTGAACTCAAGGAACCGGTATTCATCGCATTCGATGGCCTTCCGGTTCCTTTTTTCCTCGCGTCTCTCACGCCCCACGGAACTACGAAATGGCTGGCCAGGCGTACCGACGTGTCCTCGCTTGCCGATGCCGAGGAACTGGTCGGAAGATACCTGCTCTCGGAGTCGCCGGGCGAAGAGGAAGAGGAATACGAGGATTTTACGGGTTGGAAGGTGTTCGACAGGGGAGTCCCGGTGGGGACTGTCAGCTCTTTCGAAGATATACCCGGGAATCCCTGTATCTGTCTCGATGATAATGTTTTGATTCCTCTTCACGAGGATTTCATAAGCGGTATGGACGAGGAAAAGAAGGAACTATACCTCGAACTGCCGGACGGACTTTTGGATTTGGATTCGATAGCGGATTGAGATATGTCTATAGCGTGAGCGGTTCCCGCTGCTATGGACGCAACATCCGTCCGGTAGTCAAATAATATTTCCGTCCCGTTTCTTTGCAAAACGCTCTTTTTGTTGTAACTTTGCTATTGGTTTGATACCACAGTGGACCAAAGTTAAAAACCGAATAATTACACAGAAAATGTCCAACGCTAAAACTGGAAAATGGTACAAGTGGGAAGTCCTTCTCCTCCTTTGGATGGCTTACCTTTTGAACCAGGGGGACAGGCAGGTGTTCAACACCGTTCTTCCCGCAATCCGTGACAGCTTGAACCTGACCGACACCTCGGTGGGCCTGATTGCCACGATCTTCAATCTCTTCTATGCCATTATGGTGCCCATCGGAGGATGGGCCGGCGACCGTTTCAGCCGCAAATGGGTGACCACGATCAGCATCCTGTTCTGGAGCGTAGCCACTATGTTCACCGGCCTCGCGACGAGCTTTATGTGGCTTGTGGTGCTCCGCAGCGTTGCCACCGGCGGTGGTGAGGCGTTCTTCGGCCCTGCCAACTACTCCCTGCTCGGCCAGTACCATACGGACACCCGTGCGCGTGCTATGTCCATCCACCAGACCGCATATTATATAGGTGTGATCCTCGCCGGCTGGCTGGCCGGCCTGATTGCGGACAAGTTCGGCTGGAAGTGGTCATTCATCATCTTCGGCGCCGTCGGAGTGGTCTGGGGTGTGATAATGATTTTCCGCCTGAAGGACAAGACTGACGGGGATGCTCCGAAGCCTGTCGCAGCCGACTGCGACAAACCCGGTTTCTTCGATGGTTTCAAGACCGTGTTCACGACCCCTACCGCCCTTATGCTCACCCTCGGCTTCAGCGGCCTGATCTTCGTCATCACCGGCTATATGACCTGGGTGCCCGCATATCTTCAGGAGGAGTTCGGGCAGAGCCAGGCTTCAGCCGGCTTCAACTCGATGTTCTGGACCTACGTCGCCGCCTTCGTGGGCGTGCTGCTCGCCGGTTCGATGTCCGACAGGATGGCCGTGAAGAGCCACAAGTCCAGGATGGTGCTCCAGGCTGTAGGCCTGCTTGGCGGTGCGGTCTTCCTTTTCTTTATGGGAGATGTCCACATTTTCGGCCCGAACGAGACCGTTGCGCTTGTCGTCCTCTATACCTGCTTCGCGGGCTGGGGCTTCTTCCGCGCCTTCTTCGACGCCAATACATATTCGGTGCTCTATGACGTGACGCCTCCTCGTCTCCACGCCTCCTGCTCCAGCGCGATGATAATGACGGGCTTTGCCGTCGGAGCCTTCGCTCCGGTGGTGCTCGGCGTCCTCAAGCAGAGTATGGGCAGCCTCTCGGCCACCTTCCCCATCCTGGCGGTCATCTGGGTCGTATGCAGCATCCTGATGTTCATCGTCGCAACAACAAGCTATCAGAAAGATTACGATAAAAACCATATAAGCAATGAATAAGGAATTAAAAAACAGAAAGGCGAAAGCAGGACTCCTGCTTATCGCGTCACCCCGTTTCAAGAATCTCTACGGCCCCAAGCGCGGAACTTACGGTGAGCGCAAGGACATAGCCGTCAAGGAAATCAAGGCCACAATGGGCTTCCTCGACCTTGTGGACCCCGGCATCGTTTACGAGCGTGAGGACGCTCAGAGGGCTATGGACCTCTTCTATGCGGAGAAAGTCGATTTCGTCTATGCGGAATTCCTTTCCTGGAGCGAGGACTTCGCCTGGATCAAGTTCCTGCGCGACTGCCCCGAGATGCCTATCATCTTCTGCAACGTTGCAAAGCCCAAGATGACCTTCGAGACCACTCTCGACGAGGATGATTTCGTGGACTATCTCTGCGCCGGCA
The DNA here is from genome assembly GCA_024401915.1 of Bacteroidales bacterium. Next base: position 3,757 of record JAKSKA010000087.1, on the reverse strand, counting down.
CGCTCGTCGGCTCCCTGGAGGGCTCCGGAAGCATCAAGCGCGTTCCCCGCAAGGGCGTACGCACCGTTATGGGTACCCGCGAGCAGATAACCGAGCAGGTGCGCGTGTTTGCTGACGCCGCAAAGACCCGCACGATCCTGCGCCACTCCAACGTCGGCCTTCTGGCGAATATGAACGAGGCGATGTGGAGCACGTAGTTCGACAATTACGACCTTTATACCAAGATCGGACCCGAGATCCACTATCTCCCTTACAGCGACTACGGCATCGAGATCGACAATCTCACCGACGAGGAGGTGAAGGCATACGCTGACGAGCTCACAAGCAAGTACAAGATGATGGACGACGTCGAGTACGACAAGTTCATCGGCTGCGTCAAGGCCACCCTCGCAATCAAGAAGATGGCCGAGAAGAACGATATCGACTGCTATGTCTATAACGACATCGACCAGGCCACATTCCGCACCGCAGGCTGCCGTGCGGGCTTCTATCCCCAGTGGTTCAACGAGAACGTCAGCGTCCTCGTGCCCGAGGCCGACCTCGGAGCGGGACTCATCACCTACATCCTCAAGCTCCTTTCCGGAAAGAACGTCAACTTCATCGAGCCTTTCCATATCGAGGACGAGTTCGGCACCTTTGCCGGAGGTCACGCCGGCCCCAACGACCACAATGACCCCAAGTGGCAGGACAATGTCATCATCAGCCGCGACGTGCGTTTCGCGAAGACAAGCTGGAAATATGCGGGCGCTCCTTTCGCCTGGTACCGCATCAGCCCGGGTATGAAGACCGTCGCAGGCCTCTACGAGGAGGACGGAAAATACAAGCTCATCACCTTTATGGCAGAGAGCCTCGACGCCAAGGATACGCCCCAGAGCAAGCTCAAGCACCTTCTCGCAACGTATTCCCATACCATCTTCAAACCCGAGGTCCCCGCAAAGGAACTGTGGGAGCAGGTGCTCCGCATCGGTGCCACCCAGCACTATGCCATCGTTGACGGCGACTACCGCAATGAGCTGAAAGCTCTCGCAGAGATGATGGGATTCGAATACTATGACATACGATAAGTCATTATGAAAAGAACCGCACTCATCGCGTTTTCGCTCGCGTTTGCCTGCACCCTGAGCGCACAGAACCTCAGAAAATCCATAACCTGGGAGAACATCCTGGCCCACCAGGCCGTCCTTCCCGTCGTCGGTGAACTCAAGGCAGTTCCTTCCGCCCTCAGCCGCCCCAGCCTCTGGTCCGTCGGCTGCGAGACGATGGACCGCGACTATGCCCACTACGACAAGTTCAAGCAGTATGTCGGCCAGACCGGAGTCGGGTACGCCCGTCTCCAGAGCGGCTGGGCCAAGACCGAGCAGAAGAAGGGCAAGTACGACTTCAAGTGGCTGGACGAACACGTTGACGGCCTCATCGCCAGCGGCGTGCATCCCTGGCTGTGCCTGTGCTACGGAAACCCCATATATTCCGACCACGGCCTCGACCTCAACGCGAAGCTTTTCCCTGACGGTCCGATTATGGACGGCTGGCTGAAATATGTCGAAGCCACCGTGAAGCACTACAAGGGCAAGGTGACGATGTATGAGGTGTGGAACGAGCCTGACAATACGAAGAACCTCGATTCCTACGATCTCTACGGCAATCTTTTCGCCCGCACGGCAAAGCTCATAAAGGAGATCGACCCCGACGCAAAGGTGGCCGCTTTCGGAGCCTGCACGCCTGAGAGGAAGTACCTCAGGCAGGCGATGAAGAAGATTGATGAGATGGGCGCTTTCCAGTATATGGATTGCCTGACCTACCACGCCTACTGGCCTATCCCGGAATACATCACACCATACGTCGAGGCTCTCCGAAAGGATGTTGCCAAGTATTCCGACAAGGTACAGCTGCTGCAGGGCGAAACCGGCTGTCCCGGTCAGCTCGAGTATGGTCACGCGATGCATACGATCGAGTGGACCGAGTACAGCCAGGCCAAGTGGGACCTCCGCAATATGGTGAACCACTTCGGGATGGGCATACCTTATTCCGTGTTCACGATGGTGGACCTCAACTACGGCTGGATGATGCAGTCATACGGCCTCTTGAGGAACAACCTCCACGGAGATCCCATCTACCTGCGCCCGAAATTCTATGCCGTGCAGCACGTGACGAGCCTGCTCACCCCTGACCTGACACCCGCTCCCGACGTCACCGTCGAGTCCGCCTGCGGCAGGAAGATTTGCTGCGTCGGCCTGCAGAAGGACGGAAAGAAGGTGGGATGCATACTGTGGTTCGGCGACCGTCGTCCCGACTCCGGCCTGGAGAGGCAGGAGGTTGCCCTGACCGTCAAGAACCTGAAGCTCAGGAAACCCGTTTACGTGGACCTTCTCACCGGGAAGATACATAGTCTGCCCGAGCTGGAAAGGGAGTCCCACGCGATGCTTGACGGCAACAGCACATTCTACGCACTGCCGTTGTGGGACTGCCCCATAGTGCTGATGAACCGCGACTGCGTTGATTTATAATTAATCCAATATCTATACTATTATGAGTTTTATGTACAACCCGTTCCCGTACGATGACCCCAGACCGGTCAACCGTCCGGAACTTACAAAAAAGACCGTTGACTCGGTTGTCGCCGGCGGAACTCCCGCCGTTGCGAAGAAATTCGTTGCTTCCATCGCCGAGAAGGCGGCAAAGGAAGGCGTAATCGTTGCTTTTGACGGTTATACCACTGCAAAATGGGACCTTTTCATCAGCCTTATATCACGCGAGTGCGATCTCTGCGGCCTGTCTCTCGAGACGGTGGATTTCGCGGCTTCCGTCTATAAGAGCGGCAAGGAGATCGATGAGATCATCGACCCCCTCCTCATCTGGGATACTAAGGTCGACCCCACTCTCCTTTACGGAAAGGTGTACCGCGGCGGTTACAAGGGGCTTATGGACCCGGACAAGGCTGTCAGCTTCGCAAAGAGCCTTCCCGGCCTCCGTGCCCCCGGAAAGATCGTTGCCGTTTACGGATACGGCTCCCTCATCTCCGATTTCCGCGCTCTCTATGACGTGAAGTGCTTCTTCGACCTCACGCCGAAGACCTCCATCCTCCGCATCCGCGCCGGAGAGTATGCCAACCTGGGCAAAGCCCACACCGGCATCATCAACCGCACGATACGCCGCTGCTACTATTGCGATTTCGAGAACGCCGTGCAGCTGCGCCGTGAGCTCTTCAGCAACAAGGCCATAGACCTCTACTTCCTCGACAATGACCGCGCAAAGCTCCAGATGATGCCTTTCGCCGCTTTCGAGGAAATCTGCGGCCAGCTCGTGAAGTATCCTTTCCGCGCAAAGCCCTGCTACCTCGAGGGCGTATGGGGTGGCACCTATATGAAGAAACTGCGCCAGCTCCCCGAGAAGATGCGCAATGCCGCCTGGGTGTTCGACTTCATCCCTATGGAGGTCAGCGTCGTCGTCGAGGCAGGTGGCGAGCTGCTCGATATAAACTATTGCTCATTCGTCCACAAGGAGGGCGTCAACCTTATGGGCAAGGACTGCGTCGAGCACTTCGACGGCTATTTCCCTATCCGTTTCAATTATGACGATTCATACCACTCCACCGGCAATATGTCGGTTCAGTGCCATTCAGGCGGAAAGTACAATATCGAGAACTACAACGAGTTCGGCCGTCAGGACGAGAGCTATTACGTCGTCGTCACCGGCCACGAGGCCAAGACCTTCATCGGCTTCCGCGATGACGCCGACATCCCTCAGTTCTTCAAGGACA
>JAKSKA010000086.1 GCA_024401915.1 Bacteroidales bacterium | reverse complement strand
TACCGTTCTGGATGTTCCAGTACAGGACACGGAGACGATTCTCCCTGTTCTTCTGTTTCTTCGCGTCCGCATTCGGGGAAACGCAAAGCGCAAGCAGCGCCATAGAAAACGCTACAATACTGATTCTCAATAATTTATGCATAAAAAATCGGTTATATAGTCTATTTGACAAATATAACCGATTTTTACGAATATAGCAAATCGCCGCTAAGTCGCTGAGGCTCTATATGATACCCTGCTCGAGCATAGCGGTGGCCACTTTCATGAAGCCTGCGATGTTGGCACCCTTGACATAATCGACGCTGCCGTCAGGACGGCTGCCGTAACGGACGCAGGCCTCGTGGATGGAGTCCATTATGAAATGGAGTTTCTCGTCCACCTCGCGGCCGCTCCAGCTGATATGGGAGGCGTTCTGGGTCATCTCGAGGCCCGAAGTCGCAACGCCGCCAGCGTTGACGGCCTTCCCGGGAGCGAACAGCACGCCGTTGTTCTGGAAGAACCTGATAGCATCGGGCTGGCAGCCCATATTCGAAACCTCGCAGCAGCACCAGGTGCCGCCCGCCTTCAGCTCTTCAGCGTCGGCGAGGCTCAGTTCGTTCTGGAACGCACAGGGAAGGGCGATGTCGCACTTCACGCTCCACGCCTTCTTTCCAGCGGAGAAGCGGCACTGTCCGGGGAACTTGTCCGCCATATCCTCCACGCGATTGCGGTTGGATGCGCGCATAACAAGCATATAGTCGATCATTTCCTTCGTGATCCCATCGGGAATCTCACATACTCCGTCGGGGCCGGACACGGCAACGACCTTCGCACCGAGTGCCGTAGCCTTAGTGCAGGCACCCCAGGCCACGTTTCCGAACCCGGAGACAGCCACCTTGCAGCCCTTGATATCCTTTCCTGCCCTGTGAAGCAGATTCTGGGTGAAATAGAGCGCACCGAAACCGGTTGCCTCCGGACGGAGTATGGAGCCGCCCCAGGTAGCGCCCTTGCCTGTAAGCACGCCGGTGTTGTACTCGCGCGCCAGTTTCTTGTACATACCGTAGAGATAGCCTATCTCACGGCCGCCGCAGCCCACATCGCCGGCAGGGATGTCCTGGTCGGGTCCGATGCACTGCCACAGTTCAAGCATAAATGCCTGGCAGAAGCGCATTATCTCATCATTGCTCTTTCCGACGGGGTCGAAGTCCGATCCGCCCTTCGCGCCGCCCATAGGCAGGGTTGTAAGGGCGTTCTTGAATGTCTGCTCGAAGCCGAGGAATTTCAGCATTGAAGGCGTCACGGCCTTGTGGAAGCGGATGCCGCCCTTGTAGGGACCGATCGCGCTGTTGAACTGGATACGGTAGCCCGTGTTGGTCTGCACCTCGCCCTTGTCATCAACCCAGGTTACCCTGAAGGTGAAGATGCGGTCCGGCTCCACCATTCTCTCCACGATCTTCGCCTTTTCGAACTCAGGATGCTGATTATACACATCCTCTATAGATTCAAGAACCTCCTGTACCGCCTGGAGATATTCCTTTTCGCCAGGGTACTTGGCCTGAAGGCCTGCCATGATCTCACTTGTTTTCATAAATGAAAGTTTGAGACACAAATATATAAAAAAATCGTAATTATTTACCCACCAGCCAGGTAGAACCGCTGTTGAGAAGGTCGTCGACGCAATGAATCGTGGATTTCCTCATCACGTCCTTCACCTGGTCCCTGACTCCGTCATCGTAAGTGACGTCCTTCACGTCCCTGATGACACCGAGCGCCACCGGCAGGTCCGGTCCCTTCATATCGGCGAGGGCCATATGTATCCCGATGTTGTCCGTGTGGGCATCGTGTACCAGGATGTCGTCCAGGCTTATCCCGTTCTCCCCTATCCGTACGGCACGCAAGGCGGTTCCGTCATAAATGAGTCCGCGGTCGCGCGCAGCGCCGAATATCATCTTCTCGCCGTGACGGAGCACGATGGTGTGGTCCGCCTTGACGGCAGGGTCCGAGAGGTCCTTGTGGGCGCCGTCGTTGAAGATGACGCAGTTGGTGAGGAACTCCATCACGGAGCAGCCGTCGTGGAGAGCCGCAGCCGTCATAATCTCCTCATTCAGATTCAGTTCCACATCGAGACTGCGGGCGAAGAAGGTGCCTTTCGCTCCGAGTACGAGCGAGCCCGGATTGAAAGGGTGCTCGACCGTCCCGTAAGGCGAGGTCTTGGTTATTGCGCCGAATTTCGAAGTGGGGCTGTACTGTCCCTTGGTCAGACCGTAGATGCGGTTGTTGAACAGCATAAGGTTTATATCGATGTTGCGGCGGATGGCGTGGATGAAATGGTTGCCGCCAATGGCCAGCGCATCGCCGTCACCACAGGCCTGCCATACGGTAAGCTGGGGATTTGCGACCTTCACGCCAGTGGAAATCGCCGTTGCACGGCCGTGGATGCTATGGAAACCGTACGTGTCCATATAATAGGGCAGACGGGATGAACAGCCGATGCCGGAAATCACGACATAACGCTCCTTTTCATATCCCAGGGCCTGGCTGACACGGGGAAGCGCACGCTGAAGGGCCGCAAGCACGGCGTGATCGCCGCAGCCGGGACACCAGCGGACCTCCTGGTCGCTCTTGAAATCCTTGAAAGAAAGACTTGCCATATCAATACTCCTTCATTATTGCGTCCACAAGTTCAGAAACCATAAAGGGCTGACCCTGTACCTTGTTGTAACTGTGTATATTGGCTTCCGGCACGCGGCTTTCGAGCCAGGATGCGAACTGACGCACGTTGAGTTCGCAAACCAGCACCTTGTCATAGCGTGTCAGCACCTCGCGCGTATTGCGCGGCAGAGGGAAGATGTAGTCGAAATGGGCATAACCCACCTTGATTCCGCGCTTCCCTACTTCGCGCACGGCGGAAAGGATGTGGCCGTATGTGCCGCCCCAGCCGACGACCAGGAGCCGTCCGGACTGTTCTCCATAGACTTCCTGTTCTGGGATGAAGCCGGCTATGCGCTCTATACGCTCCTGACGCTCGTGAACCATAAGCTCGTGGTTCGCCGGATCGGACGATATGGCGCCGGAATGGTTCTTTTCGAGACCGCCGATTCGGTGTTCATAGCCCCTTTGGCCGGGCATAGCCCATTTGCGCACCAGTGTCTCGGGATCGCGTTCGAAAGGATGGAACCTCTCTCCAGGCGCAAGTGTTCCGCTTACGAAAGGCGGATGAATCTCCGGGTAATCGGACATCGAGGGGATTCTCCACGGTTCGCTGCCGTTGCCGAGGAAGCCTTCGGAAAGCAGGATGACCGGAGTCATATGCTCCAACGCCATCTTCGACGCATTGAAGGCGGCGTCAAAGCAATGGGCCGGTGAATGTGCGGCGACTACGGGTATGGGGCACTCTCCGTTACGGCCATAGATAGCCTGGGTGAGGTCGGTCTGCTCCGTCTTCGTGGGGATGCCGGTAGAAGGGCCGGCACGCTGGACATCTATCACGACAAGCGGGAGTTCCGTCATCGCGGCGAGTCCGAGCGCCTCCGACTTCAATGAAAGTCCGGGGCCGGAAGTGGTCGTGCAGGCAAGGTTGCCGGCAAAGGCGGCGCCGATGGCCGTGCATATTCCGGCAATCTCGTCCTCCGCCTGGAGCGTCTTGGCGCCGAGGCTCTTGTGGATTGCGAGTTCCTCGAGGATACCGGTAGCCGGCGTGATGGGATAGGAACCGCAGAAAAGCGGCAGCCCCGATTTCTCCGATGCGGCGAGAAGGCCCCAGGCGGCAGCCTGGTTGCCGTTGATGTTGCGATAGCGGCCGGGAGCCAGCATCTCGGAAGGTGCGACGTTGTAAGTATTGGGGATGGCCTGTATGTTGGCGGCATAGTTGAAGCCGTCATTGAGGACCTTCTTGTTCGGCTCTATCACCTCGGGATGCTTCTTCGAGAATTTCTTTTCAAGGTAGGAGAAGATATACTCGAGGGGACGGCTGTAGATGAAGCAGGCCATTCCGAGCGTGAACATATTCTTGCACTTCAGTATAGCCTTGTTGTCCATACCGCTGTCCTTCAGGCTCTCCTTCGTCAGGGTGGTGATCGGGGCGGCGATCAGCGTACGGTCCTCCACGCCGAGCTCGGCAAAAGGGTTGTCGGTCTTGAAACCGGCTTTGGTCATTCCGGCCTCGTCGAAGGAATCCTCATCGACAAGGATCATCGCGGTGGGCTTGCACCACCTGGCATTCGCCTTGAGGGCAGCCGGGTTCATAGCGACAAGCAGATCGCAATAATCACCGGGTGTGTTGATTTCACAGGAGCCGATGTGGACCTGGAATCCGGAAACGCCGGAAACGGTGCCGTGAGGGGCGCGTATTTCGGCAGGATAGTCGGGGAAAGTCGACAGCGCGTTGCCATAAACGGCAGACATATCGGCGAAAAGCGAGCCGGTCAGCTGCATTCCGTCTCCGGAGTCTCCCGCAAACCTGATAACGACGTCCTCGGCGTCTATCACATTATGGTTCATTATTTATAGTGTATTATTCAGTGACAATCCGCCCGAAGCGCAGGACGCAACGAGCGGAATAAGGGTTCTTGAGATCAGGACTATTCAGCCTTTGCGGCCTTAGCCTGAAGTTCTGCCTGTAGGGTCTCGAGGGTCCTGCCTTCTGCAATGCCCATAGCCTTGCGGGCCTCGGGAGTGATATCGACGCTCTGGGTCTCGTCAATGTAGAGCACGGCTGCCTTGTCGAAGACATAGATGTAGCCGCCCTTCTTCGCCAGGTCGGTGATGGTCTCGTTGACCTTCTTGTAGATAGGTGCGTAAAGACCCTGCTCCTGCTGCTGAAGTTCGGTCTGGATGGACTGCTGGAACTCCTGGATACGTCCCTGGATCTCGGTCAGTTCCTTCTCCTTGGCCTCTTTGATGGCGGGAGTCCAGGTGGAAGCCTTCTGCTGATACTGGGAATACTTGCTCTGGAATTCATCAACCATTCCCTGATAGGTATCCTGTGCCTCCTTGCTGGACGCAGCCATAGTTTCACGCGCCTTGTCGGCCTCGGGGCAGAGCTGTACGAGCTCCGTTGAGTTGACGTGGGCGAACTTCTGTGCGAAACCTGCAAAAGAAATCAAAGCGGCTCCTGCAATCAAAATAATCTTTTTCATATTAGCATTAATTAAAATTGTTGTCCAATAACGAAGTGGAACTGGCTCCCTCCGGACTTCGAGTCATCAAAGCCGTAACCCCAGTCGACGCCCAGCAGACCCACCATAGGCAGGAACACCCTCACGCCGACACCTGCGCTCCTCTTTATCTGGAAAGGATTGAACTGGCGTATGTCAGACCAGCAGTTACCACCCTCGAGGAAGCCGAGCACAAATATGGTCGAAGCGGGCTGGAGTATCACCGGATAGCGGAGCTCCACCGTGAATTTATCATAGACATTACCGGCATAGGCATAGCCGTTGTTGTTGTAGCGGGACATTTCGTAAGGCGTCAGCGAGTAGTTCTCGTAACCGCGGAGTGCAATCACTTCCGAGCCATAGGAGCTGTAACCCGACATACCGTCACCGCCGACGAGGAAGCCTTCGAAAGGCGAATAGCCCCACTCCCTGTTATAATAGCCGAGATAGCCGAACTGGGCGCGTGTCATCAGGACAAGGTCGCCGATAAGCTTGGTGTAAGTGGTTGCATTGAATTTCCACTTGTGGTACTCGATCCAGCGGTAGCGTTCCTTCGCCGTCCAGTTGTTGTAGTCGATGTCCCTCCAGTTCTCCACATCAATGCGCTTGCCATTGCTGTCGAAGCTGTGCTTGCGGAAGAGCGAATAAGGAGGAGTGAGCGACAGGGACAGGCTGAAATCGGAGCCCTGACGGGGATATATCTGCTGGTCCGTCGAGTTGCGGGACAGGCTGATCGTGTAATTGATGTTGTTGGCCTTGCCGTCATCGAAGATGAAATAGCCCGAATACCAGTTGGTAAGCTTGTATGTCTGCCAGCTGAGTCCGTTGTAGAGCACGAAATAGTTGTCAGGCCACTTCAGGCGGTTTCCAAGCGACGCGGAAAGGCCATAGACCTCCATCTGCCTGTCGTGGCTGAGGATGTTGAGCGCAAGATAGGAGTTGGTCTGGCGCGTATAATAAGCCGAAAGGTTGAGGGAAGTCGGTTTCTTTCCAGTCAGCCAGGGCTCGGTGAAGCTGGCGGTGAGGGCCGTGTAGTACGTACCGTTGGTCTGGAAGCGGAATGCGAGATTCTGCGCATCTCCGAGCGGCACGGGCCTCCACGCGCTCTTGTCGAAGAAGCGGTGGGTGGAGAAGTTGTTGAAGCTGACGCCCAGGGTGGCGACGAAGGTGTTGCCGCCCCAACCGCCGGAAAGTTCGAGCTGGCTGGAAGGCTTCTCCGTCACGTTGAACACGAGGTCGACCGTATTGTTAAGCTGGTTGGGC
>JAKSKA010000085.1 GCA_024401915.1 Bacteroidales bacterium | reverse complement strand
CTCCTTGCCGCAGGTCCACGCGCCGTTGTCGATCTTCAGGTCCGACGCCACCGCGCTGATGTCGGCGAGCGCCTGCGGACCGTTGCCGCTGATGTTGATGTCCTTTATCGGTGCGGTCAGCCGCCCGTTCTCGATCAGACGTCCGCTCTTGACGTAGAAGGTGAAGTCGCCCTCTCCGATCTTGACCTGGCCGTTCGCGAACCTGTCCACGTAGATCCCGTGCTTGACAGATGCGATCAGGTCCTCCGCGCTGCCGTCATTTCCGTTTTCCATATAGGTCGCACGCATCCGCGGGATGGGGTAGTACCTGAACGACTCGCGCCTTCCGTTGCCTGTCGGAGCCGTGCCGTACCAGGCTGCGCTGATGCGGTCGTGGAGGTAACTCGTGAGCACTCCGTCCGTCACCATATATGTCTTCTGTCCCGGCACGCCTTCATCGTCCCAGGCGCAGGCCCCGCGGTTCCACTGCAGGGTGGCGTCGTCCACGATGTTGATGCCACCGGGGCATATCTTCTTCCCGAGACAGTCCGCGAACACCGACTGCCCCTTGCGGTTGAAATCGGCCTCGAATGCGTGTCCCATAGCCTCGTGGAGCAGTATTCCGGATGCGCCGGCCCCCATCACCACAGGCATCTTCCCGCCTTTCGGACGTCTTGCATCGAATGCCTCGTCGACGCCTTCCACCGCCTCCGCCGCGAGCTCTTCAAGCAGCGTGTCATCTATCATCTCCACGCCCCTGCGGTAGCTGCGCGAAACGTTTCTGCTTTCCAGCGCTTCTCCTTTCCTGAACGATATGGCGCAGGTGACCGTTGCGAGCGGTCTCGTCTCATAGCTGATCTCTCCGTTGGAATTGTACATAAGCACGTCGGTGACGCAGTAGGAGAGCATCACTATGACGCTGACGGCCCTGCTGTCGCGGCTGCGTATGCTCCTGTCGAGCTTTTCCATCCATCCTACGAACTCCCTGGCCTCGCTGTCCCTCCAGTCGGCCTCCATTCCGTAAATGCCGCTGACCGGTTCCGCTGCGATCTTTGCCGTCAGGCCCGGGCTGCAGCTCCCGTCCGCTATCGCGGCTGCACTTCCGGCCGCCTTGAGAAGGGCGGGCAGCTCCGTCGTTTCGGCGTAAGCATAGCCTGTGCGTTCCCCGCTCAGGACGCGTATGCCGCAACCGTAATCCACGTGGTGGCCGGCGCTGTTGACGCTGCCGTCCCTGAGCAGTAGCGTATCGTATATGGTATCCTCGAAGAACAGGTCGCACCAGTTTCCTCCCCGCTTCATCCCCTCGTCACAAATACGACGCAGCATATTCTCGCTCACGCCGAACTTGTCGAGGAAATATGTCTTTCCGTCAGTCCTCATCTTCTGCAATCTTTACAATGCTTCTGTATTTCTTATTGTCCTTTATGTATGTGAGCTTTCCGACGCCCTCGGCCACGATCGTGAACGGACTGCGGGAATTGTCCGCCAGTATCCATTGGTCACAGACCGGGATGTAGGTCTTGAAAAAGTATTTCAGCCCCATCTTGTAGCGTCTCCGGACCACATCCTCCGGAATGTTGTGCCCGCCGGCTTCGACCCTGTCCTTCACGCGCGCTATCGCCATCTCCGGCGAGTTGAGCCAGAAGTACAGCAGCTTCACGGTATAGCCCTGCGATTTCGCCTGCTGGATTATTCCCAGCAGGGAACGGGTCGCAAGGGTCGTTTCGACACAGAAATCCGCGTACCTGTCGAGCAGGTAGTGGATGCGCATAAGCATATACCGGCTGGCCGACACCGATGCTGCCGAAGGGTCGAAGGGGGACAGGCTCTTTGCGAACTCGTCCGAGTTGACGAACTCGTGGCAGTCGAAGAGTTCCGGCAGCAGGGTGTATGAGGCCGTTGTCTTTCCAGCCCCGTTACATCCGGCAAGTATATACATCTTTGGCATCTCAGTTGTGTGTGACTCCGTATCCGAAAAGCGCGAAATCCCCGAGCACCGGGTCCTCGGGCCATATCCCGCGGAACACGTCAGTTATCTCAAGAGCGGTCGCGAGATTCTTCTGGCGCCGCTGCGTGAGCCCGAGCTCCACGGCCTGGGTATATACGTGGACGTCGAGGGGGATGACAAGCCCGGAAGGGCTGGTGTTCTTCCACAGCCCGAGATCGACCCTGCCGTCTTTCCTGACCATCCATCTTCTCAACATATTGATCTTCTTGTTCGCTGCCGATGGGTCGGCCTTCTGCCCGAAGATCTCCGTCCTCATTGCAGCTGCGTCCAGCGTTTCGAGGCTGTCCGAGCTCTCGTAGAAGGACTTGAGCGCACGGCATATCCTTGCCGTTTCGGACCATTTCTCCGTCCTGTGTATGCTCGTGTCGTCGTCGCGGTATTCCCCGCCCATCACGTAGTCTGCGGGCCTCCAGTCCATTTCATCCATCAGCCTTTCGCAATCGCGCACTATCATCGCCCTGCGTCCCCAGGCGAAATGGGCCGCAAATACGGCGGCTATCTCCACGTCGCGCAGGCAGGCGCCTCTTCTCACGAACTCGCGTGGAAAGGAGATGGGGTCCTGTTGAAAATAGACCGGGTCGTTGTATTCAGCGGCCCAGTCCATAAGTTTATTTCTTGTTTCCTCTTTCAACATTATGCCGTAGCGGCTTCAAGCTTCTTGAGCATCGAGAACATCACGGCGCCCGAGATTACGCAGAGAGCCATAAGCACGGTCCAGTTGACCCAGAGGGGCACGTTGTCCCAAAGCATCGAAGGTATGGAGCTCAGGTAGTTGCCGATAGCCGTCGCGGCGAACCAGCATCCCATCATAAGGCCCTTGTACTTGGGAGGGGCCACCTTGCTGACGAAGGAGATGCCCATAGGGCTGAGCAGCAGCTCCGCGAAGGTGAGGACGAGATACGTCGAGATGAGGTAGTAGGGCACCACGGGGTCGGGGGATACTCCGCCGGCGCTGATGAGGTCGGACGGTGCAGGCTGGCCCTTTGATGCTGCGAGCATAATGAGATAGCCTATTGCGGCCACGAACATTCCGAGGCCTATCTTCTTGGGTGCGGAAGGCTCCTTGCCCTTGGATGCGAGAGCTCCGAAGATCGCCATCGATACTGGCGTCAGGGCTACCACGAAGAAGGGATTGAACTGCTGGAACTGCTGGGGGAGAATGCTGATGGTCTCATCCATTCCGCTGTAAAGCGCGTATGCTCCGCACCAGAGGGCGGCCGTAGCGGCGCCGCAGATCACTTTCGTGCTGTTCTTCGCGCTCTGGAAAGTGGCGAAGAGGGTGTAGATCGAGATCGCGATAAGGAAGAGCGGCCAGATGTTGAACCCTATGCGCAGGGGACCGCTGACGCTGGTCTGGGTGTAGTCACGCGCGAAGTAGGTGAGTGACGAGCCGTTCTGGTGGAATGCCATCCAGAAGAAGATGACCACTGCGAAAACGAAGCAGAGGGCGACGATCCTGTCCTTGGTCTGCTTCGGGGTGAGCTCATCCTTTGCAGTCTCGGAGGCCGCAGCCTGCTTTGCATTCACGTCGGTGTGCTTGAACCAGGGACGGAAGATGAAGTAGATTGCGATAGAGAACACCAGGGACACGCAGGCGACTGCGAATCCGAGGTTGTAGGCCGTCGAGAGCTGCTCGATATAGAAGCGGCTGAACTCGGGAAGTGCCATTGCACCGGCCTCGCTGCCGGGCATCATTGCCTGGAGGCTCTCGAGGGCCGAAGGGTCCTGGAGGGTGCCGTTCAGGCACTGGTGGGCGAGTGAGGGGATGTCAGCCTTGTAGATGAGGCCTGCCTTTGCCAGATGGCTGTTCGTCAGAGCCGTAGCGGCGGTAGGAGCGAACATCGAACCGAGGTTGATCGCCATATAGAAAAGGCTGAAGCCGGAATCTCTCTTGCTGCTGTATTTCGCGTCATCATAAAGGTTGCCCGTCATCACCTGGAGGTTGCCCTTGAAGAGACCGGTGCCGACAGCGATGAGCAGCAGCGCTCCAATCATAAGTGCGAGGGCGAATCCGCGGCTGGCGAAGGCGTCGGTGGGGATGGCAAGGCAGAGATAACCTGCGAACATCACGCATACGCCGCTGACAACGCATTTTCCGAATCCTATCCTGTCGGCGAGCCATCCGCCCACGACAGGCATAAAATATACTGCGGCGAGGAAAATCGCATAGAACTGACCTGCCGCCGATGCTGAGAAGCCGAATTTAGCCTGCAGGAAAAGCAGGAAGATGGCCAGCATCGTGTAGTAGCCGAAACGCTCTCCCGTATTTGCGAGGGCGAGGGCATATAATCCTTTGGGCTGTCCTGAGAACATCTCTTATCTTTTTTTTAGAATTTGTATCCTACGCCGAGACGTATCTCGCTTTTCTTGGCGGTCCAGTCCTCTCCCAATACGGTATATTGGATAAGGGGCTTCGTGGTATAGTCGTATCCGATGAAGACGCGGATATGGTCCTGGAAGTCGTATCCGGCCTCGGCTCCGAGGTTGATGTTGAACCTGTTCATCTCGTCAGCGCTGTGCTTGTTGAAAAGGTTCTCTTCGACCGTCTGGGAAGACTGGGTCACTCTCATCGTACACTTCGTCCAATAGTCGAAAGTAGGACCGGCGCTGACATAGAAGCCACCGAGGTGGGCGACATATTTGACGGGGATCTGGATATTGTTCCAGGCGTATTTTATTTCCGCAGTCTCCATTCCGACGGTCATCTTCTCGTCATACATAAGTCCTGCGAGCACATAGCGTACTCCAAGGCTGATGCCGCTCGTCTGGGTTGCCCTGTATTCGTATTCAGCGAAGACGTTGATGCCGCTAAGGCTTGAGGGAGCGCCTTCAGCTGCTCCTTCAGTGGAGTATGTAAGAGGTGTAATCGTGACACCGGCTCCAACGGTGAGACCTTCCGGAAGCTGTGCGAATGCCGATGAAGCGATGGCAAGTGCTGCAATGATGGTGAGAATCTTTTTCATCTTTTTGGTTGTTTGAATATTGTTGTTAACTGCAAAGTTACAAAATAATCGTTATATTAGCAGACTGGAAACCATATAATAACAGAATATGACAATCAAGGATTTGAAACCGGCAGTCGTGTGGAACAATTTCTACGGAATAACACGCTGCCCCAGACCGTCTAAACACGAAGAAATAATCAGGAAATACCTGCTTGACTGGGCTGCTGACCACAAGGTCGAGGCCTTTGCGGATGAAACCGGGAACGTGATTATGCGTATCCCTGCAACTCCCGGCTATGAAAACCGCAAGGGAGTCGTGCTCCAGGGCCATATGGATATGGTCCCCCAGAAGAATTCGGACGTTTCCCACGATTTCCTCAAGGACCCTATCGAGACCCGCGTCGACGGCGAGTGGCTGAGGGCTTGCGGCACCACTCTCGGTGCTGACAACGGCCTCGGCGTCGCTATGGCTCTGTCAGTTACGGAGCTCCCCGAGGTGAAGCACGGGCCCATCGAGATTCTCGTGACCTACGACGAGGAGACCGGAATGACGGGTGCTTCCGCACTCAAGTCCGGCTTGCTCAAAGGCGATATCCTTATCAATCTCGATTCCGAATCGGAGGGCGAACTCTATGTGGGCTGCGCCGGCGGACTGGATGCCACTGCTTCCGGACGCTACCGCCGCAAGAAGGAACCCAAGGGCCACGAATGCTGGAGCCTTGCCGTGAAGGGCTGCCAGGGAGGCCATTCCGGAATGGATATCATCCTCTGCCGCGCCAATTCCAACAGGCTGGCGGCCCGCGTCCTCCTTCCCCTGCTCACCAAGTGTGATGTGAAGCTCATAGACCTCGAGGGTGGTACGCTGCGCAATGCCATTCCGCGCGAGACCTTTGCGACCGTATATGTCCCGAAGGGAAAGGTCGCTGCCGCGAAGCGTGCAGTGGCCAGGGTTGCCGCTGAGCTGAAGGCCGAATATGCTGCCACCGACCCCAATCTCGAAGTCGTCTTCGAGCCTTACCGCTGCGATGGGATCCGGAAGAGTGCCTGTACGTTTCCGAAGCGACGGCGATCTCCTATGTCCGGGCCATTCTGGCCGGCCCTGACGGTGTGGAGAGGATGAGCGACGGCGTTCCGGGACTTGTCGAGACATCGAACAATATGGCGATGGTTAAGATATACAAGGGTGAATTCTTCGTGAAGTGCCTCCTGCGCAGCAGTGTCGATTCGTCGAAGATGGCGCTTGCCTCAAGGCTTGAATCCGTGTTCGCGCTTGCAGGTGTCAAGACGCGTTTCACCGGAGGCTACAGCGGCTGGGCTCCCAATCCCAAGTCTGAAATCGTAGCGCTGATGAAGAAGAAGTACCTCGAACTTTTCGGCAAGGAAGCGAAGATTATGGCCATCCACGCCGGTCTCGAGTGCGGTATCCTTTCCGGTGCTTATCCCAACTGGGATATGGTGTCGATGGGACCTACCCTTCTCAGCCCCCATTCTCCCGACGAGCGCGCCCACATCCCTTCCGTCCAGAAGGTCTGGGATTTCCTCAAG
>JAKSKA010000084.1 GCA_024401915.1 Bacteroidales bacterium | reverse complement strand
CGACGTGTGCTGCGGCGGTGGCACAGTCCACATCCTGCGCGACGCCTGCAAGTCAAACGCCGAAGCCATTGAGAAGTACCTTGCGGTGCACGGGATAACCGTCTGTCATATTTCTCCGGCTGTGCTGACGCTGTTCCACAACCGCAGCAAGTCACTCATAGCAGTGATTACAGGTGGAGAGCGTCTTACCACCCAGCATTCCCAGGACGGTTACGCCCTGTACAACATGTTCGGAATGAGCGAGACAGGCGGAGCATCAATGTCCTATGAGGTGAAAGAGATGTCGGATTCCGCACCTCTCGGCCGCGGCATCAACCGGATAGTCGCACGCGTCGTTGACGAGAACGGCAAAGACCTCCCGCCTGACGTCGACGGCGAACTGGTCCTCAACGGGCCGTTCTGTCAGGGATATTTCAAGGACCCTGAACGCACGGCGACCCTGTACAGGGACGGATGGCTGCATACCGGAGACATCGCCCGGATTGACGACAAAGGCATCATCCACTACGTCAACCGCAAGGACTGGATGCTCAAGCTCAACGGCCAGCGCGTGGCGCCCGGCGAGATAGAGACGATGATGAAAAGGATTCCGGGCATCACCGCAGCCATAGTCCAGGGCGTCGACAACGGCCGCGGCAGCAAGTACCTGTGCGGATATTACACATCCGACGGCACTGCAATCGCTTCGGAAGAGATCATCAGATTCCTCAGCGAAAGACTGCCGCGCTATATGGTACCTCTGAGGTATATCCATCTGGACAAGTTCCCCATCAACGCCAACGGCAAGATCGACCGCAAGAACCTGCCGCTGCCGCGCAGGGACCGCACCGACCTGCAGCCTCTCGGGAGCGGGATGGAAAACAAAGTCGCCGGTCTGTTCTGCGAGGTACTTTCAGTCAGCAAGGAATACGTCGGCGCCGACTCGAGCTTCTTCGAACTTGGAGGCGACTCCATCCAGATAATGCGCCTGTGCGCCGGAATCGTCAAGGCCTTTCACAAGGACGTTCCACCGGCCAGGATCTATGAGAACCAGACCGTGCGCGGTATAGCCCGCATCCTGGAAGAAACGTCATCGGAGGCACCTCTCGACTATGTCTATTCTTCCCACGAGGACAAGGCGCCTCTCGTCTTCATACATACCGGCAGCACCGGCAGCGAGGCCTACTACGCCCTTGCGAACGACATCAAGGACTGCTGCTCCTTCTCCGTCATAGAACAGTACAACATCTACCACCCCGACGATGTCCGCGAAGGCATACCCGCCATCGCCGCAAAATACATCGAGATACTCAAGAAGCGGCAGCCGAAAGGCCCGTACAACCTCGGCGGATGGTGCTACGGCGGTATGATAGCGTATGAGATGGCCTGCCAGCTCAAGGAGGCCGGCGAGGATATGGGAAGCCTGATACTCATCGACGCATACATAATGAACAGCGACTTCGACAAGCGTCTGGTCATAGCCAACCAGGTGGAACGCGTCAACAGGGAGTATTACGAGAACAATCCGCTGTTTGCCGATTTCCGCGAGAGGGGTATGCTGGAAACAATCATAGAGAACTCCCGCAAGGTCGGCCGCAATATGGCTGAATTCGAACCCAGGCCATATACGGGACGCGTACATTACTTCAAGGCAACGAAGATTGCCGAGAACCTTCAGACCACGCAACGCACCTATTTCGCCCATATCGTACGGGAAATCGCCGGAGGCCTTCAGAAATTCATACTTCCCCACCAGCTCACCGTCTATGACATCGCCGAGCACCACGACGGGATGATGTCCGATACGGGCCGCAAGATCATCAGCAACCGCATCCGCAACATAATGGAGACCGAGCGCCTGTATCTGGAAGCCGACCGTATTTTCAACTCACAAAAGAACGAAAACTAAAGATGGAAAGTTTTTTCTGCGACACTCTTGACTACTACTGCCTGAACGAAAGCATCTCGAAGTCATTCCGCTACATCATCAAGATGAAGGAGGAAGTGGACGGAGAGGTCCTCAGGCAGGCCCTGGACATCACTATGAAGCGCTACCCCTACCTCAAGAAGCGCATCATCGCCGACGAAAAGGGCTACACCCTCGCCGGGAACGACCTGCCGCTCGTCGTGAAGGAATCCGACAAGCCTATGGTACTTTGCGGCTCGGAGTCCAACTACCACCTCCTGGGGCTGACCTACTATGGGAAGGACATCTTCTTCAACAACGTCCACGCCATCTTCGACGGACGCGGGCGCAGCCAGATGCTCCACACCCTTATGTACTACTATTGCAGCCTCCGCTACGGAGAGGAGGTCGAGATGGAAGGGGTGACGCTCGCGGACAGCCCCATAGATCCCGCCGAATACTTCGACCCCTTCACCGTGAAGCTGCCGGAGTCGATGGGACTTCTCCCTCCCCCGGAGATTCCCGAAAAAGCCCTCCGCCTCGAGGAACAGGGCCTCGTGGTACGTTCCAACCAGCACCTCCACTACATCAGGATCAACGAGAAGCAGCTGATGTCCCTCTGCAAGAGCAGCGACGGCACGCCCAACACCATACTCTCCATCCTGATGAGCCAGGCCATCGACAAGCTCCATCCGGAATCGAAGGAGCCCATCATCGCCCAGGTCTACTGCGACTACCGCAGCGCCGTCGGAGCCGTGAAGTCCCACAGGAATATGGTGACCACCCTGCCCCTGGTCTATGACCGCTCGATGAAGGATATGCCCATAGCCAGGCAGAACACGATAATGAGGGGCAACATCCTCTACCTCTCCGACCCCGAGGTCCTGCTCAATACCGTAGCCGGGATAAAGGCGGCCTGCGAAGCCGTGAACTCCCTCCCGACGATACAGGACAAGTTCGACGCCGTAGCCGGAGGGATGAATGCGTTCTTCAAGCAGACCACCTTCGCGATCAGCTACAGCGGCAAGAAGTCCTTCGGCTCCTGCGACAAGCACATAGAGGCACTCTTCCCCGCCGGCGAGCCCATAGGCATCGGGATACTGATGGAAGTCACAGCAGCTGACGGATGGTTCTACATCGTCTTTATGCAGGACTGGAGGGAGGACGTCTATTTCAACGCCTTCCTCAAGGAGATAGTCGGTCTCGGACTGGACTTCGACCTCCTCTACAGCTCCGAAGCCAAGGCCCCGTCCTTCTCACTGAAATAACCCCCGACGCCAATGCTCGAAAGGAAAGCGAAACTAGTAAACAAGGCATTCCGCCAATACCTCTGGGCCTCCGTCCTGACGGTAGCTGCAACACAGATAGCTAACATCGTCGACGCGATGATCGTGGGCAACCTCGTGGGCGCCGACGGTCTCGCTGCAGTCAACCTGAGCAAGCCCGTGCTCCAGGCCTTCTTCGCCATATCCTGCTTCTACGTAGCCAGCTCCACGATGCTCGCCGGGATGGCCATAGGCAAGGGCGACAGGGAAAAGGCCAACAGGCTGTTCACGTTCTCGCTGAAGGTCTCTCTGACGCTCGGACTGCTCTTCACGGCGGCCGGCCTGCTGTGCTTCGGTCCGCTCTCCTCTTTCCTCTGCCCTTCGGAGAAACTGCGCCCGCTCTCCGACGCTTTCCTGCGCATCACCCTGATCTCGGCGGCGCCTCAGCTGCTGATGCTCACCATCCAGCAGTACGTCACGATGGACGGCGAGCCGAAAAGGGTCTCCGCAGCCGTCATCACGGGCAACTTGTTCAACATAGTACTTGACATCGTGTTCATAAAATACTGCGGCTGGGGTATCGCCGGCGCAGCGGCAGCCACCTGCACGATGTACATCGTCTGCATACTTATGGTGCTGCCCCATTTCCGCAGGAAGGACAGCCTGCGCCTCTGCCCGGTAAAGATGAAGGACATCGAGGTGGGCAGGATAGCGACCATAGGGCTGCCGCTGTTCTTCTCGACCGTGCTGCTGTCGGTCCAGTTCATAGGCAACAACTACGTGGCAGGCCGCTTCCTCGGCGACGACGGACTTGTCGCGCTGGCAGTCTGTATGCAGCTCTTCGCCTTCTCGATGATCATCCTCACCGGCACGCTCCGCACCATCCAGCCCGTGGGCGCCATCCTCAAGGGGATGGACGACAGCCGCGGAATGCTGATGCTGGTGAAACGCGGCTACCGCTTCATGGCCATCTGCTTCGCCATCTACGCAGCGCTGCTCATCCTCTTCCCGACACAGATAGCCGGCGCGCTCGGCGTCAAGAGCGGAAGCGGGCTGCTCGCAGTCAAGGCCGCCCTGCCGTTATTCTCGCTCCACATCGTGCTGCAGGGGATGTTCTGCCTGCTGCTGCCGGTGTTCCAGTTCTATGACAGGAAAGGCCTGGCGCTGCTGCTCTCCATCGCGCAGACTCTGCTGCCTATGCTGTTCTTCCTGCTGCTGCGCGGCAACTGGGCCGGCTTCGTGACCGGGCAGCTGCTCACCGGGCTGGCGATACTCGTCTGGGGTATGCTGCTACGCCGCAAGGACCGCAGCCTCAGTCCCTTCCTGCTCATCCCGATGAAGGACGGAGCGAAGCTGCTCGACATCACCGTCCAGGCCGACACCACATCGCTCAGCGAGGCCGTGGCCGCACTGCGCAGCTTCCTGGCCGCAGGCGGTGCGGGCGCCAGGGAGACGAACAGCGCCGCCGTGTGCACGGAAGAGTTCGTGAACAACATAATACGCCACGGCCACGCCAGTTCCATCGACCTCGCGGCAAGCGTGGACGGCGCCACGATCCGGATCTCCATCCACGACGACGGAGCCCCGTTCAACCCCGCCGCCGCAATAAAATCCCAGGACGCGAAGATAGGCCTCGGGCTCACGCTCGCGGACGCCTTCTGCAACGAAATAGACTACAAATACATCTTCAACCAGAATATGGTAAGGCTTAGCCTTCCCTGCTGACCACTATGGACGAAAAGATAATATTCTCAATGTGCGGCGTCGGCAAGACGCTGCCCCACAACAACAAGACAATACTCAAGGACATCTATCTCAGCTTCTTCTACGGAGCCAAGATAGGCATCATCGGTCTCAACGGCGCGGGAAAATCCACGCTGCTGAAGATAATCGCCGGCATCGAGAGCGGCTACAAGGGCGAAGTGGTCTGGGCCCCGGGCTACAGCGTCGGCTATCTCGAGCAGGAGCCGCAGACGGACCCGGACAAGACGGTGATCGACGTCGTCAAGGAAGGCGTCAGCGAGACCGTGGCGCTGCTCGACGAGTACAACGAGATAGGTCTGAAGTTCTGCGAACCTATGGACGACGACGAGATGCAGAGGCTCATCGAGCGCCAGGGCGAGCTCACGGAACTCATCGACCACTGCGACGGATGGGAGATAGATGCGAAGCTCGAAAGGGCTATGGACGCGCTCCAGTGCCCTCCCCCGGACGCACTGGTACGCAATCTGTCAGGAGGCGAAAGACGCCGCGTGGCACTGTGCCGCCTGCTGCTGCGCCAGCCTGACGTGCTGCTGCTCGACGAGCCCACCAACCACCTCGACACCGAGAGCATCCAGTGGCTCGAGGCTCACCTGAAGCAGTACAAGGGCACGGTGATAGCCGTCACCCACGACAGATATTTCCTCGACAACGTGGCGGGCTGGATACTCGAGCTCGACCGCGGCGAAGGCATACCCTGGAAGGGCAACTACTCCAGCTGGTTGGAGCAGAAGACCCTGCGTCTCGCACAGGAGGAGAAGGCGGAGAGCAAGCGGCGCAAGACCCTCGAGCACGAGCTCGAATGGGCAAGGATGGCCCCCAAGGCACGTCAGGCGAAGCAGAAAGCGCGTCTCGGAGCCTATGAGAAGCTGGCCGCCGCCGACGCGAAGGAGAAAGAAGCCAAGCTCGAGATCTACATCCCCAACGGCCCGCACCTTGGCAACAAGGTGATAGAGTTCCACGACGTCAGCAAGGCCTACGGGGACAAGCTGCTGTTCGAGCACCTCGACTTCGTGCTGCCGCCCGCCGGCATCGTCGGCGTGATAGGCCCCAACGGTGCCGGAAAGACAACGCTGTTCAGGCTGATAATGGGCCTGGAGAAACCCGACAGCGGCACAATCAGTATAGGTGAGACCGTCAAGCTCGCCTATGTGGATCAGCAGCACAAGAGCATAGACCCGGACCTCAGCGTCTACGAGACCATTGCGGGCAACTCCGAATGGATAAGGATGGGCGGAAAGGACATCAACGCCCGCGCCTGGGTCAGCCGCTTCAACTTCAGCGGCGCAGACCAGGAGAAACTCTGCGGAGTGCTCTCAGGAGGCGAAAGGAACAGGCTCCACCTGGCCCTCACCCTCAAGGACGAAGGGAACGTGCTCCTGCTCGACGAGCCCACCAACGACGTGGACGTCAACACCATACGCGCACTGGAGGAAGGCCTCGAAGGCTTCGCCGGCTGTGCCGTCGTCGTATCCCACGACCGCTGGTTCCTCGACAGGATCGCAACCCACATCCTCGCCTTCGAAGGCGACGGCAAGGTCTACTTCTTCGAAGGAAGCTACTCCGAATACGAAGAGAACCGCAAGAT
>JAKSKA010000083.1 GCA_024401915.1 Bacteroidales bacterium | reverse complement strand
TCGACAAGCCGCTCACCCAGTAGTCCCTTTCAGGTCCCGCCGGATGCGTGCCCCTGTGCGACGACGTGGAGGCGGAGCTGCTGAAGCTGATGCCGGACGCCCGCCACACGGTGATCCCCCATCCTGTTTATTCCCATTTCGGAGAAAAGATACCCCGTGAGGAAGCCGAAGAAAAGCTATGGCTGGAAAAAGGCAGGAAAAACATCCTGTTCTTCGGCCTGATAAGGGAATACAAAGGACTTGACATACTTCTCGAAGCCTTCGAAAAACTGCCGGAGGACTACCAGCTCATCATTGCCGGCGAGCCCTACGGTTCCTTCGAAAAGTATGACAGGATAATCAAGAACAGCAGATCCGGAGACAGGGTCCATCTCTTCCCGGACTACATCCGCGACTCCGAGGTGAAAATCTATTTCAGTGCGGCCGACGTTGTGGCCCTGCCCTACAGGAATGCCACACAGAGCGGAGTCAGCGCCATCGCGGACAATTTCGAGGTGCCTATGATCGTCACGGACGTGGGCGGTTTGAAACAGACAATCGGAGACACAGGGAAGGGGCTCGTCGTATCCGTGCCTACGCCGGAAGCGATTGCCTCGATGATAGAAAGATACTTCGCAGACACTGCCATAAGGGAAGCTTGCATCGCCAGCATCAGGAAAGAAAACGACAGGCTCAGCTGGAAGAACTTCGTGGCAAAACTGCTCGATTTCATTCAGAGCCTATGAGAATCAGAGTTCTGGCAGCCGCAATAGCGGTGATGATAAGCGCGGATGCAGGAGCGCAATGGTACCTGTACAAAGGCAACGAGGCGCACCAGAAGGCCCCGCAGACCATCGCGGAGCCAGTCAGCGTTGACAGTTCATCGGTTGAAAAAGTTTTCGTTCCCGACATTCCCGATGTAATAAACGCGACCCTCTATCTGCCTTTGGGGAGCACTGCGGAGAGGCCCAACCCGGGCTTTATGGAGTTCTATTTCGGGGCTATGCTCGCTGCCGCCGACCTTGGCGGAGACGGGCTCAGGATAAACCTGAAGGTCATCGATTCCAGCGACCCAGCGACCCCGTTGAAACAGAGCGACATACAGGGCAGTGACGTCTTTATCGGCCCCGTTTCCGTCGGCGATATCAGGAACGCGCTTGCTCTGTGTCCGGAAGGCTCCCACATCATATCCCCCCTCGACCCCAAGGCTGCCGGAATGACGGAGGGCCAGCCCTTGATCCAGGCCCCGGCAACGAAGGAATCGCAGATAGAGGATCTTGTCGGTTGGCTCGAGAGCGAAAGGCGCTATGTGGACAAGGTAGTGGTGATAAAGGATTCCGCAGACAGCTCCGACATCCAGAGGTTCCTTGAAGAGAAGCTGTCTGAAAGGAATATCACACATATCGTCCAGACCCCTGCTTCCATCAGCTGCAGCGAAGCGCCGTTCTCGACCTGGCGCTACATAACGGTATGTGAAAAGGATGAGACGATGTCGCACATCATTTCAGCGATAAGCGGCCTGTGGAACAAAGGACGTGAAGTCGCCCTTTACACGACGTCGAAGGCCCGTTCTGCGGACAACGCAGACGTCACGGCGATGAACAAGGCGGAGACCAGGCTCACGACAGCCTACCACGTCGATTACAGCAACGGCAAGGTTAAGGATTTTATCTTGAAGTACAGGGCATTATACGATGCGGAGCCCGGTCAGTTCGCATTCTGCGGCTATGATACGTTCCACTGTTTCGTGAAAGCCTGTGCCATCTGGGGCCGCAACTGGACAGAAGTACTGGACAGGATCGACGAAAAGGGGCTGCAGTCCGACTTCCGCTTCAAATCCCCGGCTTCGCCAGGAGCGACGAGCTGCGGAGCAAGGCGCGTTCTCTATTCACGCGACCTCTCAACTACCCTGCAATAAGGATTTTGCATTAGCAAGGGCTTCCGGGGTGACCGAAGAGCCGCTGAGCAGACGTGCGAGTTCAAGCACACGCTGCTCCCCTTCCAGCCGCCGTATTCCGGAATAGTCGCGCCCCGATGCATCCGAGGTCTTCTCAACGACATAGTGGGAATCCCCTTTTGCGGCCACCTGAGGAAGATGGGTGATGGCAAGTATCTGCATATTCCCACCCATATCGCGGAGCATCTCCCCTATCGCAGATGCAACGCTGCCCGAAACGCCAGTATCGATTTCATCGAAGATCATTGTCGGCATCCCGCGGAAACGTGCCATAACATTCTTGAGGCACAGCATAATACGCGACATCTCGCCGCCCGAAGCGCAGTTCCTCACATCTGTCGCGCCCTGGCTTCCTGAGCTGAAAAGGAAGCGCAGGCTGTCCCGGCCGGCAGGACCCGGTTCCGAAGGGCCAAGCTCGACAGAGAAGAGCGATTTGGAGAGTTCGAGGCCGTGGAGCATCTCCGTTATCTCCGTCCCCAGACGGGGCGCGGCGGCGGAGCGGAGCCTGCTTAGTTCGTCACACAAAGAAGCGTGGTGCGCCCCGGCTGACTTTATCTCAGCCTCGAGCGCATTGAGCCTTTCCTCCAGTTCGGCCGGATCCGAGAGTTCGGACGAAAGACTGTCCCTCAAGGCGATAAGTCCGTCCACATCGCTACAGGAGAAGGATTTCAGGAGTCCGTAGAGGAGGGACATCCTTTCCGCGACAGCTTCCAAGCTGGACGGGGAGAGATCGACGCGCGCATGGCAATCCTCGATTTCCGAGAACACGTCGTCCAACTCTATGCGCGCTGACTCGAGACGCTGCGAAAGTTCTTCAAGACCGGGGAGGAAACGTCCCGCACGCGAAAGGGCACGTACGGACTCGCGCAGCGAGGAGGCGATTCCGGCGGAATCCGAACCGGAGTCGGAATTCCAAAACTGAAGCGCAGAGCCAAGAGCCTCCTTTATCTGCTCCGCGTTCGAAAGAGCCTTATGTTCCTCTTCAAGCGACTCGAGCTCTCCGGAGACAAGGTTGGCATCGCGGAGCTTCTCGAAACGCGCCTGCTTGTAATCGCTTTCAAACCTGATGCTGTCCAGCTTCTCTCTGACGGAATCGCGTTCGGAGCGCAATGCACAGAGTTTTTTCCAGGCAGCGGCACACTCGGACGCACACCCGGCCGCACCGGCGTAACTGTCCAGCAGCGAGAGCTGGAAACGGCGGTCCGAAAGAAGGATATTGCTGTGCTGGGAATGGATATCCACGAGATGGGATATGAGTTCGGACAGCGTCTGGACCGTGACAGGACAGTCGCCCGCGAACGAGCGGCTGCGTCCGCTTGACGAGATTACGCGGCGCACGGTCAGCAAAATCCCCTCACACTCGATTTCGTTCTCCTCCAGCAGTTCGCGCAGCTGCTGGGAATCCGAAGGGAGTTCGAATTCAGCCTCGACCACACACGAAGATGCCCCGGGGCTGATTACGGAAGCATCGGCCTTGCCACCCCCCAACAGAGAAAGGGCCCCGAGAAGTATGGACTTCCCGGCGCCTGTCTGTCCCGTCACAATTATCAATCCGTCCGGAAACTCGATATCGAGCGAATCGATAAGTATGTAGTGACTGATATGGAGGGCTCGGAGCATAGGAGACTATTTCTCCAGTGCGGCGTCTTCCTTTGCGACCCTGTAATAAAGTTCACCGGCCTCGAACTCGGAAATCGCCACGAGATCGGGCTTCGGCTGGCGTTCGTAGTACTTGGAAATCTCGATCTGCTCCTTGTTCTCGAACACTTCGTCCATAGTATCGTGCTCGCCCTTGAAATCCTCGAGCTTCTTCATAAGCTCCTTTTTCTCGGCGAGAGCAATCTGGTTCGCACGTTTTGAGAGAATGACTACTGATTCGTAGATGTTGCCCGTAGGGGCTGCGAGGTATTTGACGTCCCTCGTGATTGTGTTTGAAGGTATTTTCTTTTCCATACTATATTTACGGAAGCCCTTGCGGGCATAGTTTCATTATTTTTGTTTCGATTTTTCGTAAAGGTTGTCGAGCTCCTTCCTCTTCGAGGATTCGGGGAACTCGCCGATGAAGTTCAGGTAGTCGTCACGGAACACCAGATAGCGCTCCTGCTGCTTCTGCTTCACGCTCAGAAGCGCATATTTGTACGATGACAGCGCCGTGTAATAGAGAATCTGCTCGCGGTAGATATTGTCAGCGTCATCCTTAAGTATATTGCGGAAGGCGACGCGTGCGGCCTTGTAATCCTCCATCGTATAATACAGTTTCGCGTTCTCGAACGCCTTCTTGTCAAGCCTGTCCTCCAGCGTCTTCAACATCTTCCGGCACATATTCACGTTGGCCCCGCTGTCGTGGGTCAGAAGGTACTCGTTGATTGCGGTAAGGGCCTTGTAGGTAGGCATCTGGTCAAGTTCCCAACGAAGCGTGGACTTGAAGAGGCAGTCTATCCTCAGGAACTGGGCCGGCTCGGCGAAGGGACTGCGCGGATAGTCCTGGAGGAAATTGGAGAAATTGGTTTCTGCCGTGAAGTAGTCCTTGTTGCTGTAGTTCGAGAACCCCCAGTAATAGCGCACGGTGTCATCGCGCTCCGTACCATTGGTCAGCATTGCAAGCGACTCGAAGAGCTGGGACGATTTGTCATATTTCTTCTGGTCGAGATATTCGAACGCCGCCTTGTACTTGGCATCGACGTCGTTGCTTTCCAGAAGGAGTTCGAATGCGGACTTGCAGGACGCGCTCGCGAGCGCAAACGCAAGTACCAGTATTTTTGCTGTTCTTTTCATCTTCATTCTTTTTTCCTGTTCTCAGGCCAGCCCTTCTGACTTGAGGAACTTCTCTGCGTCCAATGCGGCTCGGCACCCCGAGGCCGCAGCGTTCACAGCCTGACGGTAGGTGGGGTCCTGAACGTCTCCGGCAGCAAAAACGCCCTTTACGCTGGTTGCGGAAGACTTACCGTCCGTGATGATGTATCCCTCCTTGTCCGTGTCCACCCATGCGGAAACAAGCTCCGAGCAGGGGTGGTGGCCGATTGCCACGAAAAATCCATCGACTGCTATATCAAAAACCTCGCCATCCTTGCGCTGAAGCCGCGCACCGGTGACGCCCGTCTCATCGCCCAGCACTTCGAGAGTGTTGCTGTTCCACAGTATCTCGACGTTGGGGAGGCTCTTTATCCTCTCCTGCATCGCTACAGAAGCCCTGAGGACATCGCGGCGCACTATCATATAGACCTTGCTGCAGAGGCCGGCCAGATAGGATGCCTCCTCGCAGGCGGTATCGCCTCCGCCGACGACGGCTACGACTTTCTTGCGGTAGAAGAATCCGTCGCAGGTAGCGCAGGCGCTCACGCCCATCCCCCGGAATTTCTTCTCTGAAGGGAGTCCGAGCCAGCGGGCCGTCGCACCGGTTGCGACGATAACGGAATCGGCATCGATAACCGTACCCGCATCGGTCGTAAGCTTGAAAGGTCTGGAGGAGAGGTCGGCGGCACTTATCGAGCCGCGCCTTATGTCAGCACCGAGTTTAACGGCCTGTTCACGCATATCGGACATAAGTTTTGCTGCATCGACTCCTCCGGGAAAGCCCGGGAAATTCTCGATCATCGTCGTGGTCATCAGCTGGCCTCCCGGTTCTAGACCCTCAAATAGGACGGGGCTCAGCGAAGCCCTTGATGCATAAATCGCAGCGGTGTAGCCTGCAGGGCCTCCACCGATAATGAGACATTTTACTTTTTCCGCTTCCATAAGTTTGCAAATATAATATAAAAAGGGAAGAAATCGGTGAAATATATGATTATTATCATAGTGTCGGAAAGTAATTGCGATATTGCCGCCGCTATGAAAATGAAGGAATTGAAGACTGAGGAGCGGCCGAGGGAGAAAATCATCGCCGCAGGTACAGAGGGGCTGAGCAACGGTGAACTCGTAGCCGTCCTGCTCCGCAACGGAAACAGGAACGAGAGCGCCCTGGACCTCGGGCGCCGCCTTCTCGAAGAAGGAGGAGGCAGCCTGACCGGGCTTTTCTCGATGAGTGCGGAAAAGATGTGCGGGATCGGGGGGATAGGCCCCTGCAAGAGCGCGGAAATCTGCGCGGCGCTGGAACTGGGGCGCCGATTTCTTGAGGAGCGGGTCCTGGCGGACAAACGTCCGATAGTTACGGCGCGTATGGTCTATGACCTGGAGATTCCGCGCTACAAGGGGCTGGACAGGGAGATCTGCAGCGTGCTCTTCCTCAACAGAGGCAACGTTCTGACAGGGCGCAGCGTGGTCTCGTCAGGAAGCAGCACATCCACCGGCGTCGAGATAAAGGACATCGTGCGCCGCGCCATAGAGGCCCGGGCGTCCGGAATCATAATGGTACACAACCATCCGTCCGGCAACCCGGTCCCGTCGGAGGCGGACCTCAGGCAGACGCAGAAATTGAAAAAGGCACTTTCGCCCTTCGATGTAACCCTGGTGGACCACGTCATTATATGTGACGACAGGTACTACTCCTTCGACGAGGAAAGGACCGTCAAGATTCCATTGTGAAAAAGAGCCGCTTTGTGTTGCAAGGTCAAAAAAAATACGTATCTTTGCAAAATCTTACTGACACGGTGCGATTAGTTCAGTTGGTAGAGCACCAGATTGTGGTTCTGGGTGTCGT
>JAKSKA010000082.1 GCA_024401915.1 Bacteroidales bacterium | reverse complement strand
CCTGGCGGCGTCCTACCCCGGCGTAACGAAATCATACGCCATCCAGGCCGGCAGGGAGCTCCGCGTCATCGTTGGCGCAGAGGAGGTCTCCGACGACCAGGCAGCACGCCTCTCCACTGACATCGCCCAGAGGATACAGGACGAGATGACCTATCCCGGTCAGGTGAAGATCACCGTGATCCGTGAGACACGTTCAGTAGCAATTGCCAAATAGCCGGTCGTATGGACGAAAGAATTAGAGAGATCAAAGCCGCCGCCTCCTACGTCAGGGAGTGTATCGACGGGCGTTATGAGCCCAAGGTCGGAATAGTCCTCGGAAGCGGTCTCGGCAAGCTTGCCGACGCCATTGAGGACCCTGTCGTCGTGCCTTACGCCGAGATTCCCGGTTTCCCGGTTTCCACGGTCGTAGGCCATAAGGGCAATTTCATCATCGGCCGTCTCGGTGGAAAGGACGTGATCGTGATGCAGGGACGTTTCCATTACTATGAGGGCTATGAGATGGCCAAGGTGACACTCGGCATCCGTGTCTTCAAGTCACTCGGCGTCGAATACCTCTTCGTATCCAATGCCGCCGGAGCCTGCAATCCAGACTACAAGGTGGGGGACCTCGTGATCATACGTGACCACATCAGCAATCTCCCGAATCCGCTTATCGGTCCGAATTTCGAGGAGATGGGACCCCGTTTCCCGGATATGACCTGCGCTTACGACCTCGAACTTCAGGAGCTCGCGGACAAGATTGCCGGGGATATGGGGATAAAACTCAACAGGGGCGTGTATTTCGCAAGTACCGGACCAACCTACGAGACTCCTGCAGAGGTCCGCTTCTACCATATGATAGGTGCCGACCTTCTCGGTATGTCGACGGTTCCGGAAGTGGTCGCAGCGCGCCACTGCTCGATCAGGGTCTTCGGAATGTCGGTTGTCACGAACAAGGCCAATACCGCTAACGTGGAGAAGAATCTCAATGACGGCGACGATGTCGTGGCCACGGCTGATGCTGCGGCTGACAGGATGTGCGCTATCTTCAAACGAATGATCGAGTCCCTGTAGGACGGGATTCCTAAAGGATTTTGCCAAGTATGCTGCGGGCGCCGGAAATTATTTCGCGCTCGCAGTTTACTTTTCTGTCCCTCATTACGAAGCGTCCGCCTGCTATGACCGAGGTGATGCAATCCGAATGGGCGGAATAAATCAGGTTCGCGTCGAACGGGGCGGGGGAAAGGAAGAAGGTGTTGTCGGTGTCGACTATGGAAATATCGGCCCTCTTCCCAGGTTTTATCTCGCCGCTGTCGATGCCTACGGCCCTGGCTCCGTTGATTGTAGCCATATCCATAAGCTCACCCAGAGGCATTGCTTTCGGGTCGTCGCGCCAGGCTTTCTGGAAGATGGCGGCTGTCTTCATCGCCTCGAGCATATCGAGGTTGTTGGACGAAGCGCATCCGTCCGTGCCGAGGCAGATGTTGGCTCCCGCGTCGCGGAGTTCGCTGTACAGGAAGCGGTAGCCCGATGCCAGTTTGGCGTTCGAGTTGATGTTGTGGACGCAGTTGACCTTGTTGGCACCCAGCAGCTCGATGTCGTGCGGCGCAAGCCAGAGCGTGTGGGCCGCTATGAGGTCGGGTCCCAGGATGCCGAGTGAATCAAGATATTCGACCGGCGTGAGGCCGCCGTGTGCTGCCTTGCAGTTCTCGACCTCGCCCCTGGTCTCGCTGAGGTGGATGTGGAGCCGCGCCCCAATCTTTCTCGCGTATTCGCTTGCCCACAGCATCATTTCCTCGCTGACCGAGTAGATTGCGTGGAAGGCGAGCGCATAGACTGCATCGTCCTTCCATTCGGACAGGACCATCTCCGTCTGGCGTACGCATTGCTCGCGCTCGCGCTGCGCCTCGACAGGATCGCTCTTGTCCATGATGTCATAGCCCAGAATCGGGAGTATGCCCATCTCCTTTGCGGCCCTGTGGGTCGCGGGGAAGTACCAGTACTGGTCGTTGAAAGCCGTCGTCCCGGTTTTGATCATTTCGAGACAGGCGATCCTGGCGCCCCAATAGACGAATTCCTCGTCAATCGATTCCTCCAGCTTCCAGATCTTCTCTATCCAGTCCTGGAATACCATATCCTCGCCTACGCCCCTCATCGGGCACATTGCCGCGTGGGTGTGGGCGGTGATGAAACCCGGGATCGCAACTTTCCCGGTGCACCTTACGACTTCGGTGCCTGCTTCGGGAATTAACGAACCGGACGGCCCTATT
Organism: Bacteroidales bacterium; assembly: GCA_024401915.1. The sequence goes on along the minus strand of JAKSKA010000082.1, from coordinate 4,361 downwards.
TTGTCTATAAGGCCGTCCTTTATCAGGATGTCGCTGGCGACACCCTCAAGGGTTATGTCTTCAAGGAGTATCAAAGTTCTTCGAACTCTACGTCCGAAGAGGCCGGACGCTCGGGAATCTCTCCGCCGAAGTAGGTGTTCTTGATGTAGTCCACCACCTCGTCAAGTCCCTCGGCAAATTTCACGAAATCTTCCTTGTAGAGGAAAATCTTGTGCTTGTCGTATGAGAAACTGCCATCAGGATTGACTCTGCGCTTGCTCTCGGTGATTGTGAGGTAATAGTCCTTGTTGCCTTTGGTAGATTTGACGTCAAAAAAGTAGGTGCGCTTCCCGGCCCTTACAGGTTTTGAATAAACGTCTTCGGCATTGCGCTCCTGGTAAGACGCTGAATCATAATCCTCTTTGTACATAGCAGAAAAAATTTGTTGCTTTTGTTTGTGCAAAATTATAATTTTTTATTGACTTCGTGTTATCTTTGCATAAATATTTTGTTTGAAATTATGCTGAACAGAAGAATTCTTCGAATCAAGGCATTCAAAGCCGTATATTCATTCGCTGAAAATCCTGATTTGACGCTTAGGGAGATAGAGTCCGGACTGGATGTTTCCTGCGAATCCACAAGAAACCTTTACCTGTTTATGCTGTCCGTCATCGGACCGCTCACCGCCGAGGCTTCGGCCAGGATAGAAGCTGTGCGCAGCAAATTCAACCCCAGCGAGGAAGAGCTCAATCCCAATATGAAATTCGTCGGGAATTCCCTCGCTCCGTTCTTTGCGGAGGATCCCGATTTCACGAAGATCCTGAAGAAGAAGAAACTTTCCTGGGAACAGTATGACGTATTCATCCGCCATCTTTATGAATCAGTCAGGAAAAGCGATTATTTCAAGGCATATATGGAAAACGGTGAGAGGTCGCTCGCGGATGACTGCCGCCTGTTCACTGAGATATTCGAAAAGGAGTTCGTAGGGAACAAGGAACTCGAAGAGATACTTGAAGACCTCTCCATATACTGGAACGATGACCTGGCCTACAGCCTTTCCTGGTGCTGCCGTTCTCTGGGAGCGATAGGGAAGGGTGCGTCCTGGAACCTCCCCGACCTTTATATGAGCGATATCACGAAGTCCAAGGAAAGCGACAAACGCTTCGTGACGGAGGTCGTAAGGAAGGCCTGTCTGAATTTCGAATCGTATTATGACCTCGTTGCGGGGAATTGCAGCAAATGGAACAAGGACCGTATCTGCGTGACGGACCTCGCCCTCATCATCTGCGGCCTTGCCGAGTCCGAGGTCTTCCCGGGAATAGGATACAAGACTACCATCAACGAATACGTCGAGATATCCAAGTATTACAGTACACCTGAAAGCAGCGCTTTCGTGAACGGACTGTTGGACAAATTAATCAATAAATAATGAATATGAACCTTTTTACTTTGCTTCAGGCTCAGGCTCCCGCTGCACAGCAGGGGGGTGGAGCATCCTTCTGGATTATGATCATCCTTGTGTTCGGCGTTATGTGGCTCTTTATGATACGCCCCCAGCGCAAACAGCAGAAGGAGATGGAGAAGTTCCGCAGCGAACTCAAGAAGGGCGACAAGGTCGTCACCGCCGGCGGTATTTATGGAACGATCGCCGAGGTCAACGACCGTACCGTGCTTCTGAAGGTTGACGGCGAAGTCAAGCTCAGGGTTGACAAGTCGTCTCTCCAGAAAGACTTCACCGAGGCATCGGCTCCCCAGCAGAAGTAAATGAAATCCTGGACGCAATTGCTGCTGTGCCTGCTTTTGTCGGCAGGCATATGGCTGATACACAATCTCTCACAGACCTATTCGGATCTTGTGGGAGTTTCTGTTGTTGCCATCAGCAACATTGACGGCCGTGCCACAGAACCGGCGGCTCCGGTATCCGTGCTTATGAAGTGCCGTGCGTCCGGTTTTGCCCTGATGAGGATTTCCGCAAGGAAGAAACCTTCCCGCATCACGGTCGATGCTTCCGATTTCATCCACGACGATGGCGATTTCTACCGGCTGCCGACAGCCAGCCTCTACAAGCACTCCGCGGAAATGGTAGGCGAGAGTGTGACGATAGAGGATTTCCTGGCCGAATCGGTGATTTTCAGCTATGCGGCTGAGAGTTGCCGTCAGGTGCCGGTGCGTGCCGTGAAGCGCATCACTTTCAAGCCCCAGTACACTGCTGTCCGCGAGATGACTCTTCTGCCGGACTCGGTTTACGTTTATGGCGACCCGGACCGCATCGCTTCCATCGACTATGTATCCACCAGGCCGGTGTCCCTTTCTGACGTCAAGTCCAACGTCAATGGCGTCGTGAACCTTGAGAGCATTGCCGGCGTGAGGCTTTCAACTCCCCAGGTGGCGTATTCAGTGGAGGTGAGCCGCTTCGTCGAGATTGCGGCGGATGTCAGGATCGGCGTCAGGAACGTCCCGGCAGGGATAGCTTTCTTTGCCAGCCCGTCACGAGCACGCGCAGTCTTCAAGGGCAGTTTCCCGACGCGCTCGCAGCCGCAGGAGACGGGCGAGTTCTATGTCGATTACAAGGATTTCGTGCAGTCTTTGTCCGGAACCTGCGTGATCAAGGCGGACGGGCTCCCGGAGGATGTGCTCGACTGGAGCATCACTCCTGAAGTATGTCAGTGTCTTGTCAGGGAATAGGCTATGAAAAGGGTTCTTGTAAGCGGAAAGATAGGAAGCGGGAAAAGCGAAGCCTGCAGGTATTTCGCTTCGCTGGGGTATCCCGTATATGACTGTGATTCGAGATGCAAGGCTCTTTATGAGGAGGTGCCGGGACTGAAGCGCAGAATCGAGGAGGCTCTAGGAACGGATTTCTCCAATCTGGGCTTGATCTTCAGGGATCCGGAGAAGATGGAGAAGCTGGAAAGTATCGTCTTCCCTCTGCTGATCGCCGATATCGCTGCCTGGACGGCCTCCTGCGAGGGAGACGCCGTTTTCATCGAGTCGGCCACGGCTCTTTCCAAACCTTCCTTGTCCGGCCTTTATGACTCCGTCCTGATCGTAGAAGCACCTTTCGAACTTAGGGTCGGCCGCAATCCGAAAGCCGCACAGCGCGATGCTCTGCAGCACTGCTGCTGTCCGGGAGCGACGGTCATCGTGAATTCATCGGACCTGGTGTCCTTCCATAATAAACTTGACGATTATTTAAAAACGATATGAAAACAGATTTAGCTCGCATCCTTTCCGTGTCAGGTACACACGGACTTTACAAATTCCTTGCTCAGGCCCGTGGCGGAGCAATCGCCGAATGCCTTTCAGATGGAAAGCGCACCGTCTTCAACGGGACGGCCCGCATCACCACGCTGGAGGATATCGCGATCTATACTTCCGAAGGTGAGATGAAACTTGCCGATGTCTTCACTGCGCTCAAGAATACCCTTGGCGGAGCCGAAGCTCCTTCGCCCAAGGCATCCGAGGATGAGATCAAGGCCCTGTTCCTAAAGGCCATCCCCAATTATGACGGGGACCGCTTCTACGTGTCCCATATGAAAAAGGTGGTTGCCTGGTACAATGAGCTCCTCAAGTACGCCAGCCTCGAATTCATGACCGACGAGGACCGCGAAGCCGAGGCGAAGGCCGAGGAAGCGGCCGCAACTGAGTAATGACGTCGATACGCGTAATCACGCTGGGCTGCTCGAAGAACAGCGTCGATACCGAGCATCTTCTGGCTCTTCTTCCCGATGGCTTGGAAATCCGCCGGGAAGATGATCCGCGTCCTGTGGACATCCTTTGCATCAATACCTGCGGTTTCATAGGCGATGCCAAGGAGGAGTCCATCCAGACCATACTGGAAGCGGTCGAGTCCAAGCGTGCCGGGGATGTGTCGTGCCTGATAGTGTTCGGGTGCCTGTCCCAGCGCTATGCGGAGGAGCTGCCTGCGGAAATCCCGGAGGTCGATGCGTGGTTCGGTGCCAGGGATCTTCTTCCCGTTGCTTCGCGCATCGCGGAGTTTGCCGGGCTGACGCTGCCGGAAACGGACGATGCCGCCCGTTATCGGACCGACCCTTCGAAGCCCTATGCGTATCTCAAGATATCCGAGGGCTGCGCCAGGCGCTGCTCGTATTGCGCCATCCCCCTCATCCGGGGTGCACACCGTTCCGTGCCGATCGAAAAGCTTGAAGCTGAGGCACGCACGCTGGCTGGAAGCGGCGTCAAGGAACTTATCCTGATAGCGCAGGACAGTACTTATTATGGGCTTGACATCTATCATCGCCGCGCTCTGGCCGATCTGATCAGGAGGCTTTCGGCCATCGAGGGGATCGAATGGATACGTATCCACTATTCCTATCCCGACGGCTTTCCCGATGACGTGCTTGACGAGATTGCGTCCAATCCGA
>JAKSKA010000081.1 GCA_024401915.1 Bacteroidales bacterium | reverse complement strand
CCGCGTTGACCTTGCCTATCCCGGAGAGTGCCGAACGGACGCCCTCCGAAGATGGCAGAGCGGCGGAGAGTATGTCCAGTTCCTTCTGCATCGCGCAGATGACAGCCTTGCTTCCCATAGATTCCTGTTTTTGAAACGTTCGAGCGGCAAAGTAAATAAAAATGTCCGAGATTTGGAGTATATTCGCATTATGAATCAATAATATTGTCGTATGAAGCGTTTTATTTCAGTTGTATCGGCCGCCCTGCTGCTCCTCGCCGGAGCTTCCTGCAGCCGCTATTCCTATGAGACAGTGAAGGGAGACCCGACGGGCACCAGGATCTACACCCTCGAGAACGGACTGAAGGTCTATGCCACCGTCAATCGCGACGAGCCCAGGATAGAGGCGTACGTGGCGGTACGGGTGGGCAGCAAGAACGACCCCCGGGAGACCACGGGCCTTGCCCATTACTTCGAACATCTTATGTTCAAGGGAACGAACACCCTCGGAACAATCGACTATGAGGCCGAGAAACCGATGCTCGATACCATAGAAGCCCTTTTTGAGGTGTATCGCAGGACAGAGGATCCCGCCGAACGCAAGGCGCTCTACGCCCGTATCGATTCCATCTCGTATGAGGCGTCGAAGCTCGCCGTGCCCAATGAATACGACAAGCTGATGGCCTCGCTCGGCTCCAACGGCAGCAACGCCTTCACGAGCCAGGACGTGACCTGCTACACGGAGAACATCCCCTCGAACCAGCTGGAACTCTGGGCGGAGGCCCAGGCAGACCGCTTCCAGAACTGTGTCCTGAGAGGGTTCCACACCGAACTCGAGACCATATACGAGGAGTTCAATATGAGCGACTCAAGGGATTTCAGCAAGGCTGTGGATGCTATGCTCGAAGGCCTTTTCGAGAAGCATCCCTACAGGACCTCCGTCATCGGTTATCCCGCCCATCTGAAGAATCCTTCAATCACGAATGTCAGGAAGTACCACGACGAGTGGTATGTCCCCAACAATATGGCCGTCATCCTCAGCGGGGATTTCGATCCCGATAAGGCGATAAGGATCATCGACAGGCATTTCGGCGCGATGAAGCCGAACCCGGACCTCAAGCAGCCCGAGTTCGAGCCCGAAGCGCCCATCGCTGCTCCCGTCGTGAAGGAACTGAGGGGCAACGAGTCGCCATTCGCCCTGCTCGCCTGGCGTTTCCCCGGTGCGGCTGACCCCAACTGTGCCGTGCTCAAGGCCCTCGCGAAGGTGCTCTACAACGGCAAGGCGGGCCTCGTGGACATAGACGTCAACCAGGAGCAGAAGACCCTCGGGATGTTCTCTTCAATTTTCGACAACACCGATTATAATGCTCTCTACGTCATCAGCGAGCCCAAGCCGGGCCAGACCCTGGAGGACGTCAGGGACGTGATCCTGGAAGAGATAGAGAAGCTCAAGACCGGCGATTTCGACGAGTCCCTGCTCGAGGCTACCATCAACAACCTCAAGCTCGATTATATGAAGACCATAGAATCCGCCGAGGGGATGGCATACGCGACTCTCGGGAGCTTTGTGGCCGGAACGCCCTGGAGCGAGACGGTGGGCGAGATCGACAGGATCGCCGCCATCACGAAGGAGGACATAGTGAAATACGCCTGCGAGACGCTGGGAGACAACTACGTCTTCGTGAAGAAGCTGCAGGGCGAACCTGACCTCAGCGCGAAGATCGACAAACCCGCCATCACCCCCATCTGCACCAATCGCGACACCGCAAGCGTCGCGCTGAAGGACTTCCAGGCACGCGCAGCGCTGGTCAAGCCCATCGAGCCTCATTTCCTGGATTACGAGAAGGACCTTTCGCGGCTCGAGGCGAAGAGCGGCATCGAGGTGCTCTACAAGAAGAACGTGACCAATGGAACGTTCGAGCTCGACTATGTCTTCGAGACAGGAAGGCTGAACGACAAGAAGCTTTCGTTCGCCTGCGATTATCTCGACTATCTGGGCACTTCGAAGATGACGCCGGCCGAGGTGAAGAAGTATCTTTATAGCCTCGCCTGCGATTTCAGCGTGTCCTGCAGCGATGAGCGCACCTATGTGTCGCTCAACGGCCTTGCCGAGAATATGGACAAGGTGATGGCCTTTATGGAGGAGTTCATCGCTGACGCGCAGCCCAATCCCGAGGCTCTCGAACTGCTGAAGGCCAATACCATCCAGGACCGTATGAATGCCAGGACAAGCCAGAACGCCAATAGCTTCCGCCTGCGCAACTATGCCCTTTACGGCCCCGTGAACCCTTCGACCTACATCCTCTCCAACAAGGAGATAATGGCTTTGACGGACGCCGAACTGCTCGACACCATCCGCAATCTCTTCACGCTTTCCCACAGCGTGATCTATTACGGCCCCGTCGGAGCCGATGAGTTCGTGGCCGGCTTGAACGCGATCCACAAGTGCCCCGAGACGCTCGTTCCCGTGAAGTCGGGCAATCCTTTCCGCTATCTCGAGGCTGAGGAGAACACGGTGATCGTCGCTCCTTATGATGCGAACCAGTCCGTCGTCGTTGCCGTTTCCTGCAGCGGTGAGCCTTATGACGCGTCGCTTGATCCGAAAGTGCAGCTTTACAACGGCTATTTCGGAGCGGGCGCGATGAACTGCATAGTGTTCCAGGAGATGAGGGAGGCGCGCGGCCTTGCTTACTCGGCTTACGCATCGTACACTTCACCTTCCGACAAGGAGCACCCGATGCACTACAGGACCTTCATCCAGACCCAGAACGACAAGGTTGTCGATGCGCTCGCCGCGTTTGCCGACATCACGGACAATATGCCCGAGTCGCAGGCCGCCTTCGACATCGCGAAGGAGGATATGCTGGCCAATCTCAGGACCCGCCGCGTGATCAAGTCCGATGTCCTGTGGTCCTATGTCAACGACAGGAAGCTCGGACTCGATTCCGACCGTTCGAAGTTGCTTTATGAAGGCGCACTCGACCTGACCCTCGATGATATCGTAAAGTTCCAGCAGGAGGCTGTCAAGGGCCGCAAGTACACGATTTCCATCCTCGGCCGTGAGTCCGACCTCGATATGGAGAGGCTCTCAGGTTTCGGAAAGATAAAGAGAATCACGACAACGGAACTATTCGGCTATTAGTATGAACACACAAGGTCTCTGGACGATACTTCTTCTTGTCGTCTCGAATATCTTTATGACTTTCGCCTGGTACGGGCAGCTCAAGTTGTCGGAGCTTCATATCTCCGACAACTGGCCGCTCATACTTATTATAGTGGTGTCCTGGGGAGTGGCCTTCTTCGAGTACTCCTTTATGGTCCCCGCCAACAGGATGGGCTCCTCGATAAACGGAGGCCCCTTCAACCTGATGCAGCTGAAGATAATCCAGGAGGTCATCTCCCTCACCGTCTTTACCGTTATCTGCGCCACCGTCTTCAAGAGCCAGCCCATCCACTGGAATCACATCGCCGCTTTCGGCTGCATAATCGCCGCAGTCTTTTTCTGTTTCCTGAAGTAATGAAACTTTCGCACATATTCTATATCCTTGGCATATTGCTGTGCCTGTCCTCCTGTTCGAAGGGAGGGTATGAACCTTATATACCTTCGGAATGGGAATACGACAGGTATTCGGATGCGGGAATATCACCCGGTGACGATTTCTACCATTTCGTCTGCGGGAAGGGCATCGCGTCCGAGGGCTCGGATTCCTGGGCTCCTCATCCCCGCTGGATAAAACAGGAAAGCGATTTTCTGAACCTGGCTTTCAGTGATGGCGGTGACAATACCGTCCCTGTTATGAAAAGGCTGAACGAACTCAAGTCGGCGGCCTTGTCCGAAGAACTCCTTGCATCGGCTTTCGCCGCTATGCGGGACAGGCTGAACGGCATCAGGGAACGCACGGAGAATTGGGAATTCCCCGAGACGGCGGCGGAATACTGCCGGGAGGGTTACTCACTTTTCCTTGTCAGCCCTACGATCCTCGATGGGCGCCGCTTCGGTTTCAGCGTCACTGCCGTCTATGCCGGATTGCTGCAGGACTGGACCGGACAGCAGCTGGAACAGGCGGGGATAAAAGATGAGTACAACGCTCTGCTGCCTAAGGCGCGTCTGTTCGAAAAGTACCTGATGGACAACATCAAGGATGATGGTGAATCCATCGGGACCCTCGATGCCGGAAATCCTGCGGAATGCAGGCTCCTGAAGGAGTATGTCGAATCGTTCGCGGCCACGAAGGCCGGCAGCGGCGCTATCGGGCGTTTCGCCTCGGCGCTTGGCAACCGGAATCCCGATTTCGTCCCTTCCGGCAGTGCGACGAGGCAGTACTTCGAACTCGCGGAAAAGATGGAGGGGACCGAGATGAAGGAGGCCGCCGCTGCCTTCCTGTGGTGCGCGGCCGTGGCCTTCGATATGGACTTCAAACTCAATGCCCGCACCCAGACTAAATTCATCCAGACAGCGCTGTACCCCAACCTCCAGACGAACATGTCCCATAAATTCTGCGATGAGAATGTGGATCCGGAGTGCGGCGCAAGGAACAGGGCGATTTTCGAGGCCCTGCGCAGCACGATGGGGGAGAGGATAGAAAGGTCGGAGTGGATGACCCCGTACACCAAGGCCTGTGCCAGGGAGAAACTCGATGCGATGGAATGCCACACGGGAATCCTCGATTGGTCGAGATATGAAGCGGAGATGCCCGTATCAGGCGATTTCTGCTCTGCCTTGCACGAGGTGGGCGTTTCCAATATCTCCAAGCTGATGGCGATCAGCGGGGAAAACGGCAATCTGGACCATCTCATAGCCATCTCATCTATGACACCCTTTCTCGCCGCCACGGCTTATGCGGCTAATTCCTTCTATATCAAGAACGCCAATGCGATGTGCATCCTCCCCAGCTCCACCCTGCTGATGGATATGAACCCGGAGTTCCCGTTCATGACCTATGTCATCGCCCACGAACTGTGTCACGGATTCGATTCGGACGGAGCCAGCTACAATGCCCTCGGCCAGTTCGGCGACTGGTGGTCCATTAACGACAGGCTTGTGTTCAAGAAGAAACAGGAACAGCTGATAGGCATATTCAACCAGTACTATGTCGGCGGAACCACCTTCTGCAACGGGGCCAGGACGACAGCCGAGGATATGGCCGACCTCGGAGGACTGGAAATAGCCTATTACACGACTGCCAGGGAGCTTGAGAAGAAATACAGCGGGGAAGAACTCCTGGAGATGGAACGCCGCTTCTTCAAGTCCTACGCCGTATTTTATGCCCAGCATTTCAGCCTCGAAGAAAAGATCAAGCATGCCGCGGAAGACGAACACTCCATCAACGAGTACCGCATCAACGGCATCGTCAACCACATTGACGACTGGTACCGGCTCTTCGACGTCACACCGGAAAGGAAACTCTATCTATCTCCTGACCGAAGGGTTAGTTTGTGGTGACAGTTCGTACAGACGCGAGTCACTCGCGTCTGTACGAACTTACGCGATGTAGGTTCCGGCGACGGTGTCTCCGCCGTGACCGGTCCAGTTGGTGTGGAAGAATTCGCCGCGGGGACGGTCGGTGCGCTCGTAGGTGTGGGCGCCGAAGAAGTCACGCTGCGCCTGAAGCAGGTTGGCCGGCAGCCTCTCGCTGCGGTAGCCGTCGTAATACTGAAGCCCGGCAGTCATACAAGGTGCGGGAACACCGTGCTGCATAGCCGTGCAGAGCACGTTGCGCCAGCCCTGCTGCGCCTCTGCAAGTTTCTCCGAGAAGTAGGGCGCAAGGAGGATGTTGGCAATGTCGGGGTTGTTGTCGAAGGCCTCCTTGATGCGTCCGAGGAACACGCTGCGGATGATGCACCCGCCACGCCACATAAGAGCGATCCCGCCGTAGTTGAGGTTCCAGCCATATTCCTTCGCGGCAGCCTTCATCAGGGCATAACCCTGTGCGTATGAAACCACCTTCGCAGCGAAAAGCGCTTTCCTGAGGTCCTCGAGGAATGCGGCACGGTCGCCGGCGAACTTCGCCGGCTTGGGCCCTGCGAGGATCTTTGACGCCTCGACCCTCTCCTCCTTCTGGGCGGAGAGGCAGCGCGCGAACACGGACTCGCCGATGAGGGTGAGGGGAGTGCCGGCGTCGAGCGCGGAGATGGCCGTCCACTTGCCCGTACCCTTCTGTCCGGCGGTATCAAGGATATAGTCGAGGACATAGCGCCCGTCCTCGTCCTTCTTGGCAAGGATGTCGCGCGTGATTTCTATGAGGTAGCTGTCCAGGTCGCCGCGGTTCCATTCCGCGAAGGTCTCGTGCATCTCTTCGTTGCTCATTCCGAGGATGTCCTTCATTATCTGGTAGCACTCGCAGATGAGCTGGATGTCACCATACTCGATGCCGTTGTGGACCATCTTCACGAAATGGCCGGCACCACCTTCTCCAACCCAGTCGCAGCAGGGCGAGCCGCCTTCGACGTGGGCGCAGATGCTCTGGAAGATGGGCTTCACGAGAGGCCAGGCCGCAGGTGATCCGCCGGGCATCATCGAAGGGCCTTTCAGTGCGCCTTCTTCGCCGCCGGAAACGCCGGTGCCGATGTAGAGAAGCCCCTTGCTCTCCACGTAGGCGGTCCTGCGTGCAGTGTCGGGGAAGTGGGTGTTGCCTCCGTCGATGATGACGTCACCCTCGTCCAGCAGAGGACTGAGCTTGTCGATGAAAT
>JAKSKA010000080.1 GCA_024401915.1 Bacteroidales bacterium | reverse complement strand
CTGGAGCGCATACTGCTCGAGACGGACGCACCATACCTCACTCCGGTGCCGCACCGCGGGGAGAGGAACGAAAGCTCGATGATACCGGTGATAGCCGCGAAACTTGCTGAAATAAAAGGACTTCCGCTGGAAGAAGTGGCTTCAGTCACGACTTCCAACGCAAAAAGACTGTTCAATATATGAGCCACCAGGCCGAAAAAGCATCCGTCCTCCTCATCTACACCGGAGGCACGATAGGAATGAAGGAGGACACCAGGACCGGAGTTCTCCGCCCCTTTGACTTCGAGAGCATAATGGACGAGGTGCCCGAACTTCACAAGTTCGCCTGCCGCATCGATGTCCACACCTTCACGCCGCTGATCGACTCGTCCAACGTCGAGCCCTCCCTGTGGCAGAAACTCGCCACGCTGATACGCGACAACTATGACAGCTACGACGGCTTCGTGATACTCCACGGCACCGACACTATGGCCTACAGCGCATCAGCGCTCAGCTTTATGCTCGAGAACCTGTCCAAGCCCGTCATCTTCACCGGGAGCCAGCTGCCGATCGGACGCCCCCGCACGGACGGGAAGGAGAACCTGGTCTCCGCAGTCGAGATCGCAACGGCAAAGGCTGCTGACGGCAGCGCGATGGTGCCGGAAGTGTGCATCTGCTTCAACTCCTGTCTGTTCAGGGGCAACCGCAGCACGAAGGTCAACGCCAGCGAATTCGGCGCCTTCGCGTCCCCGAACCTGCCCGCTCTCGCGACAGCGGGGATAAGCATACGCTACAACAGCGCCATAATCCGGAAGCCCGGAACCGGTCCCCTGTCCATCGAAACGCGTCTGGACACGAGGGTGTCCGTGCTGAAAGTCCACCCCGGCATCACGAGCCAGGTGGTCAGGGACATCCTTCTCGGCAACGGAAGCCGCGCCGTGATAATCGAGACCTACGGCTCCGGGAACGCCATCTCCGAACCCTGGTTCCTGGATATAATAAAAGAAGCGGCGGACGCCGGGAAGATACTGCTCAACATAACCCAGTGCCTCTCCGGGGAAGTGGATATGGACATCTACGAAACAGGACGCTCACTGAAGGACGCCGGGGTGCTGTCGGGCTACGACTCCACCACCGAAAGCGCGCTCGGGAAGCTGTTCCACCTTATGGGGAAATACAGCTCGAACGCGGAAGTTAAAGCCGAGCTGGAACGCAATCTGAGGGGAGAGATATCCTGAATGGCTATTACGGAAGCGCGTTGAGGTTCTCGTCAAGCCATTCGAGGCGGGTGGAATAAAAGTCCTTGAGATTGGCCACCTCCTCGTCATAGGTGGCGGGCCAGGATACGTTCGGCCACACATATTTTCCGAGTATGGGCCAGCGCAGGAAGTTGCGCTCCGCGGCAGGCTTCAGCACTGCGGCCTGGGCTTCGATGAATGCGGGGATCTCCTTCAGCTGCGGATACACCTCGTTCCAGCGCCGTTTGACAGCTTCCACGAAGACGGGGTCGCGGAAGAGTGTCGGATACCAGCCGGTCCCTTTCGAGTTACCCGTGAAATCCTTGATCATAAAGCCGGTAGGGCCCGCATCCACGCCGGGCAGGGTAGCTATGGCTTTATCGTTGCCGAAAGCTATGTCGAAGTCCCACTCGTGATAAATCTTCAGCGGACCGCCGGTGGAGCGCGTAATGAAGGCGCCCTTGGTCATCCGGCCGTCAACGTTCTTCGCGAGTTCCTGTATGATGTAATGGTTTATGAAGGAAGGCACGTCTATGTACGCGGCATAGCCGGTCACCGGGTCAGCGAATCCTTCCGAGGCAAGGGTGTCCTCGAAATCCTTGAACCAGCGCTTCGTCTCGGCGAGCATTTCGTCGGAGGGGATCTCGGGGTCGCTGAACATCACAGGAATCTTGAAACGCTCTGTTTCGAAACAGGTCGTTTCGTCCATCAGAAGGTCGAATTCCAGATACATCTGGTCGCCGCCGTCTTCCGGAACGGTGATGTCGATGCGGGACTTGGATATCTTCTTGTGCTCGGACAGGCAGTACATTCCGTCATAGCGGCCGTTGAGCCACAGCTCGACGGGATACATCGCAGGGGTCCAGTCGAAACCCAGGATGGACGATATCTTCATCGCGACAATGTTCCTCAGCAGGGATTTGTCGCTGTAATTGGCAAGCAGTGCCCATTCCTTGTCCTTGGCCAGTCCGAAGAACGAAGCCTTGGAGTCCAGCTTTATCTTGTAGGGCTTCTTGGGATGTTTGTTCCAGGTGGTGTTGCCCCTGCCGCGGAAACGGGCGACGTCGGTCTCGGATATGTATTTCTCCCCGGGGTTGACACCTTCGGGATCGGAATATTCGATGCTTCCGGTGACATAATCCTCCTTCGACACTATGGGAGCGGCATCCCTGGTCGTTATGGATACTTTCGGGAAACCGGTCTCGTCATCTCCCGGCCCGGGAACGGGCGGAAGCGAGCGCATATACACGGCCTTGATGCGGTAGACGTGGGTCTTAGCGCTGATGAACTGCAGGTATGTGGGGGCGCCCGGGACAGGCTCGCCGCTTACGCTTACATCGACCGTTCCATTATTGTAGAACGAAATGGTCTCCGACGAGGGTATGCGGCCGTCTTCCGAAGCCACAAAGGAAGCGTCGGAAGATGTGTATGCAATGGTGAGCGACGGATTGAGGCTGGTCTTTATCACCATCCTCTTCACATAGGCGTTCCCGTGCTCATAGGTCACGCTCTGGAGCTGCCATCCCGTGATAGCGGGAAGGGCTATCCAGCCGTACGCCCCGTCGAACGACAGGTAGCCGCCCGGGGAATAGTAGTAGTGGCCGTCGCTGACGGCACCTTTGCATACCGTTATGGGATAGCCCCCGAGTTCGTAGATCTCGCCGTCCGCCGTTTCGTCGGTAGCGTTCAGTTCCCCGAAGCCGAGAGGATTCTCCCGTTTGTCGTTATGGAAGTCAAGATCCAGCACGAGCGTTTCAGGCGGCTCGGGCGGATCGGCAGGTGGTTCTTCGCCGGACTCTCCGGCCGGCCCCTTGGTACAGGAGCCGGCCAGAATGCCGACAAAAGAAAGAATCAGCAGTATTTTAGTCGAAAGATATCTCATCTCCCGTGACGAGACTTTCGATTTCAACACCGGCGTATGAAGCATCACCGCTTCCGGCGCGGAGGGAGTAGCGCAGATCGGCCACGAGATAGACTTCCGGGGCAATATAATTCGTTGATTCCATTGTTTTCATATACAAATTATTTTGTGGGAAGGGTCTTGGTGTAGGTAAATGTCAAACGGTCTATTACCTGATTCTTCTCTGCAAAGACCATATAATAAGCCGTACCGACAGAAGTGGTATTGCCGTTCATAGAGGTGTTGTTGCAGTCGTTTCCATCTGTATAGAAATGGACAATCATTGATGCTGGGCCATCCGTGCCACCCTTGGTCAGAGTCATCTGGGCTACGGAGTTTTTGGCAAGATCCTCCTTGATTCTCATATGATAGTTAGCTGCAGTATTACCGTGGGAGAGTGTGATGCTCTGGAGATAATGGTCCTCAACGGCAGGTGCTTTGATCCATCCATCCGTGCATTTATGGAACTGGACGACTTTGGTCTTATTGCCATATGATGTGCTTGTCGTTGCAAGGTAACGATATCCGAATGCGCCGGATTCAGGAGTTCCGCGGCAGACGACGACAGGGAATACAATTGTCTTCGGCTCGTGTGTGTCAGGATCTTCGTAGTTGAAGGTGTAGTCATAACTGTCACCGCTAGCGCTCTCCTTTTCGAGTCCGGGAGCAGCAAATCCAAGAGGATTGGTGCCGGAGCCGAAGTTGAGGTCTATCACAACAGTATCGGGAAGTTTGACCGGCAGCTTGTCGATGAATCCTCCGATGGGGGTTATCTGACTGCGGGTGATGGTGATGCCGCTCTTTGTTCCTATGGTGCGCTCCATTGTCGTCCCATCAGATTTGGTAACGATGAATTTAAGGCCATTGGAGTATGTCTGGGGAAGGATGGACGCATAGTAGGTGCTGGGAGTGAAGGCGCCGGTCTTGTTGTAGTTGGCGGCACCGTTGGCAGAAGGGGTAAGGGTTACCATCTTGACAGGGCTCTTGTCGGCAGTGGGGGTCCAGAATGCGGCATCACCGCCTGCCAGTTTTTCATAATCCACGTCAACCCAGCCGGCGACGCTCTCGTCGTTCAAACCGGAAATCTTGACGGACTTGACGTCGGTGCCGGAGATGGTGAATCCGATGTAACCTACGGCATTCTTCATTTCGGAGATGGAATACTCCCCGGCATTCTCTTCCACCTTGCCAACCAGGGCAGAGCCCATAAAGGCTCCGCACTTGAGGTTGTCGAGGACCTGGGACTCGCGGAACTTGACGGACATAACGCCCTCTGCAGGGCTGGTCATAATTTTTTCTTCACCATAGTTGGGGCAATATGCGGCTGCATAATGAGGAGCCTTGCCCGTCCATTTGGTGGTGGTGAAGGTGGCGGTGGTGCTGCCCTGGGCCGACTTTGTGCCGAAGGCAACGCCGTCAAGGCTGGAGTCGAACACCACGAGAGAGTCTGTCTGGCGCCACCTCATTACAGGAGAAGCGCCGGAGGCATCCAGGAAGGCTTTCGTCTCCATACCTACGGTGATGGAAAGGCTGCTCGGGCAGGAAGGAGTCTCAACGGGCGCTTCCTTGCCGCATCCGAAGGCTGCAAAGAGGGCAGCCATTAAAAACAGATGTTTTTTCATAATGAAATTGTTATTTGGTTGTAATAATTAATCAAAATCCAGGCTTGGTCCGACAACCGGCTTTTCAATCGAAACGCCCTCGAAACCCGAACTTGTGTCTATCACGACGCTGAAGGAGACGCTCTCCCCGCGTTTCAGGCTCACTCCTTCGGTCTCTCCGATCACGGCATTCGCCAGAGGCTTGCCGTCATCACCATAGATTGTAATCTTAAGTCCTTTGGAGTAGGTGCCGGGAAGTATCGCGACAAGATGCTCCCCCGTATCGAAGCAGGCGCCTCCAGCGGCGACAAGCGATGCTGAGGAATTGGTGGCCTTGCTGTCAGTAGGCGTCCACCACGGCTCCTCCGCAGCGATGAGCTTGGCGTAGTCCACATCGACGTAGCCGTTCATTATCTCGCCACCGATGGCCGTAACGTTGACTTTCGCAACGATCTTTGTCTTGATGTTCACCTTCACGAAGGCTGCTATGCTTTTCATCTGGACAAGATAGCTGCCCGGGCTGCCGGTGATCTTTCCGACTGAGGCGTCGCCTTCCTTGGGGCAGGTGCCTTTCTTCGTGGAAGTCTGGCTGGCTTTGATGAAGACGCCCATCACTCCGTCAGGAGTACAGGTCGTCTCATTCTGGCGGCTGCAGAAGGCGGCATAGACGGGAGCCTTTCCCGTCCAGGCGCTTGTGGAGAAAGTCGCGGCAGGAACGTTGTCCTGGACTGTCTTGAAGTTCACCTTGTTGAACTCCGCATCGAACACGCTGATGACGTCCGACTTGTTCCACAGGTTCTCGCTCTGCGCACGAATGGACACTGCATCGGGCACCCTTTCGATTGCGCCTTCATCCTCGGCGGCGAGAGAGCCGCTGCACGAAACCGCACAAAGGGCCAGCAGAGCCGGTATCAAGGAAATCAATCGTTTCATATTCAATGTACTCTATCGTGATCCTTCTGATAACGGGCCTTAGCCACGATTATCATCAACACGCCGCATACCACCCATATGATTCCGAGGATGGGGAACACCCTTGAAAGCGTACCCATACTCTGCTTGATGGCGCCAAGGATGACGGGAGCGAGGGCGCCCACGCCGAAACCTATCATTCCCATCACGCTGCCGCAGGATGCGTGGAGCCTTTCGGGTGTGACGTCATACAGCACGGAATAGGTATTGGCGTCGAAGAATGCCCTGAAGAAACCCCAGCCGGCGAAGCAGGCATAGACGTAGACAAGGGACATCTTTCCGCCCATAAAGAAGAGGAACACGGAACCGAGGATCAGGCCGACAGCCTGAAGGTACATACGGTATTTGTTGTTCTTGAGAGCGAGTTTGTCTGAGAGTGTGCCGGCCAGGAGGACGCCTATGAAGGCTGCCACATAGGTCCAGAACATAGAGTTGAAACCGGACTCTGCCTGAGTCTGGCCGAATTCTTCCTGAAGGTAGGTAGGAACCCAGGTCATAAAGCCGGTGATAACGAAGATGAGGCCACTGAAGCCGAGAGTCATCATAAGGGCCGTGGGGCTGGAGAACACCGCCTTGAAACCATCGAAGAAACGTGGCTTGTCGGCAGCCGCCTCTGAATTCTCGACGACGATGGGCTTGTCATTGAGGCGGAATATCATAAGGATACCCCAGAATATGCCGATACCGCCGAAGATGAGGAACGAGTATTTCCAACTCAGATGGTCGGCAATGAGTCCTGCGAGCCAGCCTGCCAGTATGACGCCTATGTAGTAGGCTGTCTGATGTATGCTCATCGCGCGGGCCCTCGTGTCCGTGTGGTACTGGGCCACGATGGAGTAGTTGGCCGGACCGAACATCGCCTCACCGCCGCCGGTGGCTATGGAGACGACGCCACCCGGGCTGACCCCTGTCGACTTTCCTCTGAGCGTCACTCCGCTGACGGTAGCCTCAGAATGATCCAGCGTCAGCGTTCGCTTGCCAGAGG
>JAKSKA010000008.1 GCA_024401915.1 Bacteroidales bacterium | reverse complement strand
GCAACACGCCCTTTTTGTACAATTGTATCAATAAACATCTGTGATGACCAATTACCTATCAAATTTGCACAATAAGAAGCCATTCGCATTCTCATTATTGTAAAACTACCACTCAGGGCGGTATTTGTGGGTGACGGGGTATTTCATTCTTTAGATAGAAGCAACTTTACCATATCCGTATTCATTCGTACACGCGAGTGACTCGCGTCTGTACGAATTCATTCGCCTGCGCGGACGGATAATAGTCAAGGACAAACTGCGACGGCGATGGCTTATCAGAGCGTTTTTGGCCAATTTTCTCTAATTCCTGCGGAAATTATTGAAGATCAGAGAAAAAAGGCCGTATTTACTCTGAAAAAGGTGTTGCGTAGCGATTCATCCGCTCAGACGGATGAACGAATCGCATCGTTTTACCCCTGGCTGCCATTACGAGGACAAAATCCGGCCTTAGCGTTCTTATGGAAGCGGAACTGGTGACCGGATGGATAGCACACAGCGGGAGACGGACGGAACACAAAGCGCGGGATGTCTCCGGGCAGTCGGCTGTCTCCTCCGGGACCCGTGGCCGGCCGCGGCCTCGTGAGCGGGTGCCCCGAAGTGGCAGAATGGATCGCGAAGCAAGAATGTCTCCGGGCGTCGGCTGTCTCCGTCTGAACTCGTGCCACCCTCGGCAACGTAAGAGGGAGGTATCCGGAGCGAAGCGAGGGATGGGGTCGAGCAAAGCGAGACAGTTCAGGCGGAGAGCAGCCGAACGCCCGAAAGACAGCCGAACCAACGAAAAAAGCGGCGCATCCCGCACTCCGGAATACGCCGCCCTTACAAAGGATTTCTACCTTTAGAACCTTACTTCCTGAGTATCCAGTTGATCACGACGGGATCGGCGTAGGCCTTTACTGCCTCGTGGGCAACGCCCTCGAAATAATGGAACTTGACCTTGCGGTTCCATTTCGGGTAGCCGGCGATGTGCTTCTCGAGCTTCTGGCAGCGGTCGTAACGGTTCTCGCCCTGATGCATTGCCTCGGGGCTCACGTCCAGCGACTTGGGTCCGACATCGGCGGTGCCGCAGCCGTGGAGGGTGGGACGGGTTTCAAGATTGTGCATTATCTCCTTCTCGCTGAGACCTGCGCTGTAGCGGGGTCTGCCGGCAAGACCGTAGTGCCAGGGCATATCGGGCTCGAAGCGCAGCTGCGTCGAAGGAGAGAGAGCGATATAGTTGACCTTCACACCTTTGCGCACGAAGCCGCGGCCGACTGCGACATAGCGGCCGACGAACTGTCCGCCTGCGGAGAAACCCATCAGCGTGACGTTCTTGAGCTTCGGATAAAGCTTCTTGTCGCCAAGGATCGTGAAGATGCTGTCGATGACATCAAAGGAGCTGAGGGTGGTTCCGCGCGCGTCTCCGCCACCCCTCCAGTCGTCAAGGGCCCTTCCCAGCTTGCTGAGGTTCTTCTGCCAGCTGTCGTTCCACATAGCGCGTCCGTCCTCGGCGGTCTTATGTTTCTCCATTGCGAGATAGGTGGGGAAATGGGGTGCGATGAGGTATGCTCCCTCACCGAGCGACTTCTTCAAGGGAATGCAGGTCTTGTGGGACTTCACGCCGCCGTTCCAACCGTGGATGAGGATAACGGCCGTGCGGCAATCGTTGCCCTGCGTGATGGGCGCCGTCGAGGTGTAATAGACCTTGGCGGGAAGGTTGTCCAGTGAATAGATGGAGATCTCGTCATTGCCTGCAAAGGCATCCACGGCAGCGAAAAGGGCCGCCGCCACAATAGCATACAGAATCTTTTTCATATCAATCGAGTTTCAAAACTGCCATAAAAGCGCTCTGCGGCACCTGCACGGTGCCTATCTGGCGCATACGCTTCTTTCCTTCCTTCTGCTTCTCGAGCAGCTTGCGCTTTCTGGTCACGTCGCCGCCGTAGCACTTCGCGGTCACGTCCTTGCGCACCTGCTTGACTGTCTCGCGGGCTATGATCTTGGCCCCGATGGCAGCCTGGATTGGAATGTCGAACTGCTGGCGCGGGATGAGGTCCTTGAGCTTCTCGCACATACGGCGGCCGAAAGTGTAGGCGTTGTCCTCGTGGATGAGGGTGGACAGGGCATCGGCAGGTTCGCCGTTGAGCAGGATGTCGAGGCGCACGAGACGCGCCGCACGGAATTCCGTGATATGGTAATCGAAAGACGCATAGCCTTTGGAGATGGTCTTCAGCTTGTCGTAGAAATCGAAGACTATCTCGGAGAGAGGCATATCGTAAGTCAGTTCCACGCGGTCGGCAGTGATATAATGCTGGCCGACAAGGGTCCCGCGGCGGTCGAGGCAAAGCTTCATTATGGCACCGAAGAACTCGCTCTTGGAGATTATCTGCGCACGTATGAACGGCTCCTCGATGTGATCGATGAGCGTGGGCGCGGGCAGGCCGGAAGGATTATGGACATCGAGGCACTCGCGCGTGGTGGTGTATACCTTGTACGACACGTTGGGCACAGTGGTGATGACGGCCATATCGAACTCGCGGAAAAGGCGCTCCTGGACTATCTCCAGGTGGAGCAGCCCGAGGAAGCCGCAGCGGAAGCCGCTTCCCAGCGCGAGGGAGCTTTCGGGCTCGTACACGAACGACGCATCGTTGAGCTGGAACTTCTCCAGCACGGCGCGCAGTTCCTCGAACTTGTCGGCCTGGACGGGATACATACCCGCGAAGACCATCGGCTTGACCTCCTCGAAGCCGGCGATAGCCTGCGTACAGGGTCTGTCAAGATACGTTATCGTATCGCCCACCTTCACCTCGGCGGCATTCTTTATTCCCGTGATGATATAGCCCACGTCGCCGCATCCCACCTCCGCCGTCGGGCAAAGCTTCATCTTCAGGCAGCCGACCTCCTCCACCTCGTAGTCCATTCCCGTGGCGAAGAACTTGACCTTGCTGCCCTTGCTGATGGTGCCGTTGGTGATCTTGAAATAAGCGATCACGCCCCTGAACGGGTTGAAAACGGAATCGAACACGAGAGCCTGGAGCGGAGCCGCCGGGTCGCCCTGCGGTGCGGGTATCTTCTCCACAATGGCGTCCAGGATCGGGGCCACGCCCTCTCCGGTGCGCGCGGAAACCTTGAACACGTCTTCCGGGCTGCAGCCCAGCAGATCGCATACCTCGTCCGTCACGACCTCCACCTGGGCCGATTCCATATCAATCTTGTTGAGCACGGGAATGATCTCGAGCCCGTGGTCAATGGCCATATACAGATTCGATATCGTCTGGGCCTGAACACCCTGGGACGCATCGACGACCAGAAGCGCACCTTCGCAGGAAGCGATGGAGCGCGACACCTCGTAGGAAAAGTCCACGTGGCCCGGAGTATCGATGAGGTTGAGCTTGTAGGTCTCCCCTCCGTGGTTGTAAAGCATCTGGATAGCGTGGCTCTTGATGGTGATGCCTTTCTCCTTCTCCAGGTCCATATCGTCCAGGACCTGGTTCTCCGTCTCGCGCGCACCCACCGTGCTGGTGAGTTCGAGCAGACGGTCGGCCAAGGTACTCTTTCCGTGGTCTATATGGGCAATTATGCAGAAATTGCGTATATGTTTCATAGCCACAAAAATACCGATAATCTACAAAAAAAACAATTCGCCGCGCAATCGTCCCGGGCTGCTGAGGGTTTCGCGGACTCCGGGCTATTCGCTGCCGAGACGCGCTATCGCGGCATCGCCGAGCGCAGTCTTGCGGGCGATGTGGTCGGAAACCTCCCGCACGAACGGGTTCTCCTCGAAGGATCCGCCGCGCACCGCCACGAAGTCCTCGTCGCGCCTGGATTTGTCGCCATCCGCGCCGAAACCGGTCATCGAACTGATAGCGAACTCCTTGCGGGCGTCCTCATAGATGAGCTTGTCGAGTGAGACCACGGCATTCTTCCAGTCCCTGACTATCTCCTTGGCCTGTCCGATGGTCATCTCCGCGACATCTATCCCATAGAACTTCTTTATCGCTAAGCTTGCCCAGGTCCACTCGTAGCTGTAGTATTTGGAATGTATCTCCGCAAAACAACCGCCAAGCTCGCGCACATCCTTTATCTCCCCTGCCGAAATCCTGTCGCAAAGGGTTTCTATTACCGACGAAGGCGCGATCAGTCCCGAGATGTCAACCCAGCGTCCTTCTCCTTCGGCAGTGTCGGGAGCGAGCACGGCACGAAGGTCGGCGTCGGAGTGGATGGGCGCCTTCTCCATCCTGGAAATCAGGGAGTTGCCAAGGAACTTGCGAATTGCGAGGCCGTAGTAGTTGAGGCCCTTGAACAATGCCGCATTGCGGATGATGGCCTTCTTGTAATAATAGTTGTCCGCACGGCTGCCGGAGGCCTCCTTGAGTTTCTCGAGTATCTCCGCCCCGGCAAACATTTTCTGTACGGTGTAGGGGCTCAGCAGGTTGAAATTGATCATATCCTTGAGCTCCGGATCGGTGCGCTTGTCTCTCTGAGGCCATTTCTTCGCGTCGCGTATCGTGCCCACGGACTTCAGGTTCACGCCCGGAACGATATAGGAGACACCCTGCTGCTCTATAAGGTATGAGAAGGGCAGGTCGGTGGTGTCGAGATTATTGACGTGACGTCCCATTACGAGGGAGAACGCGCCGATCTTGGCCGGCCAGAGTATGTATGAATCCGAAGTGGTCTTGGCTCCGCGCTCGAGTATCCCCTGATGGATGGGGCCGAGCATGTACATATGGTTGCTCTGGTTGGAGCCGGAGCCCGCGTTCATAAACGAGAACATTCCTGCTATCAGCAGCGTGGACTTGTGGTGCGTGACGGTGTAGGGGCCGGCGAAAAGGGCGCAGGCCTCACCGTTCTCCCCCTGGCAGTTGCTGAAAAAGAGCGAATCCGACGCGCTGTATCCGTGACCGAGCACGCAGGCCTGTCCCACGAAGCAGCGCGTGAGCATCACTCCGTCGGTGATGGAACTGCCGCTGTCGATGATGAAGTCGTCCGCAATCACGTTCATTCCTATCTCCACCGGCGCCTCCTTCTTCGAGATTACGGTGCCGTTGCGCAGGCGCGAAGTGCCCTTGATCTTGGTGTAGTCGCCGATCTTGACGTTGACAAGGTGCATCGCGTCCATAATCTCGACGCACTCGCCGATGGTGCCGAAGCTTGCCGTCACGTCGGCGACGTACTTGTCCACCATCGTCCGCAGCGAGTCGATGAGGGGGGTGTTGCCGCGGTAGAGGGCGGTGATATAGGCCTCGTGGGAAGTGAGGTGGTCGTGGATATAGACTTCGCGGCCGCCGGTCTCGTTCATCACGTTGACCTGCACGCCGTTGCCGAAGGAGCTCTCACCGTACACGATGATGTCGGTGACGTTCTCGATATAGGTCCCGGCGCCGATGACATAGTTTGCGATGTAGTTGCCGATGTGCTCTATCATACAATCGTCACCGACCACCACGTTGTGGAGCGTGGCGTGATAGACACCGCTATGTTTCTTGATACCACCCGCGAGGGTGAAGGTCTTCTTGAAGGAACCCAGCCTGATGTGGCCGGAGAAATTGACGTTCCTTACGAACTTGGGATTGAAATCCGGAGCAACCTCGACGTTGTTCCAATCCTCGCATCGGCACGACTGTGCCTCAAGGGCGGCTATCTGGGCCGCCGACAGATTCTTATAGCACTCCATTTTACCGTATATTATTTCTGAAGTGCCGCAAAGATAGTCAATTTTTCTATTACTTAGTCAGATACCACTGGTGAAGGACTTCCCAGACGTCTTTCTTCTCACCGTTTTCGGAAATCAGGCCCTTGCGGTTGAAGTCGTCCTGGATGCCGTGGAGCTGACGGCGCGGAGAGCGGAAGTCCTTGAGGATCCAGGGGCAGAACCCGCAGAGGCCGGGCATCCTGGAGAGCATCTCGAGCTGGGCCTTGTACACCTCTACGCCATATTCCTCCGAGAAGCGGATGTCCTTGCCGGCGTGGTAGCCGTATTTGACTCCGGCACCGAGTTCAGTGACCATAACCGGCTTCTCGACAGGGAATGTCCACTTTGCCTTGAGGCATTTTCCGGGAGCTCCGTCGTACCAGCCGATATATTCATTGAAGCTTATAAGGTCGACTTTCTCGAGCAGTTCGTCCTTGACGGTATAGGTATAGTTACCCAGCGGGGCTTTCTCCATCGCGGCGCTGACGAGCCTGGCACCGTCCATTTCGCGCGCCTTGTCGATCAGGGCGCCGAGGAATGCCGCCCTCTCCTCCGACCGCGGGGTCTCATTGGCGACCGACCACACGACCACGCTGGCCCTGTTGCGGTCTCTGGCGATCATCTCCGCCAGCTGGTTCTCCGCATTCCGGTAGGTATCCGGATTCGTCCAGGAGATGGTCCAGTAAACGGGTATCTCGGACCACACCATTATGCCGAGGCTGTCGGCGATGCGGGTCATGTTCTCATTGTGCGGATAGTGCGCAAGACGCACGAAATTGCATCCCAGCTCCTTTGCTTCCATCAGCAGGCGCCTCGAATGCCAGGCGTTCCAGGCGCGGCCGCAACCCTCGCCGACGGTCTCCTCGTGGATCGCGATTCCCTTGCAGAACACGGGCTTGCCGTTCAGAAGGAGTTTCGTACCATCGGTGGAGATTGTCCTGAATCCTATCTTTTCCGCCACCGCATCTTCTCCGGAGCTGATGCTGACGTCGTACAGTTTCGGGCTGGACGGGCTCCACAGTTCGGGGCGGGCGCGCAGCGAGAAGACCGCCCTTCCATCTCCGTCCGTGGTGGCATTTGTCTTCACCTTCAGTTCGGGGATGGACAGAGTCAGCTTCTGACCGGCCTTGAGGCTGCCGTCGAGCTGTGCCCAGCCCTCGATCCTCTTCATATCGGCCGACAGTGACAGCGAATACTCCCTGACGAAAGTCTCCGGGACCTCGACGAGGCGCACCTCCCTCGTTATCCCGCCGAAGTTCCACCAGTCGCAGTTGTTGGTGGGGACAGCGTCCTTGTACCTGCTGTTGTTGACCTTGACGATAAGCGAGTTGCCCGTCTCCTTCAGAAGGCCGGTCACGTCGAAGGCGAAGGGGGTGAAGCCGCCCCTGTGGCGTCCGAGGATCTTCCCGTTGAGGCCTACGATGGCCTCGTAGTTGACGGCACCGAAGTGGATGAAATACCTCCTGCCCGGCTTGGGGGTGAAGTCGAAGGTCCTGCGGTACCATATCGAGCCCTCATAGTAGTACAGCCTCTCTTTCTGGGTGTTCCAGTCCCCCGGCACCCTGAGGGTGTCGGAGCAGTCGAAATCATATTCGATATGGTGCTTTTCAGGCGTCTTGTAATAATGCTTGTCGGCAAAGAACGTGGATGATGCCTTCTTCGGCTTCATACGGTAATTGTAATAGCCGTTGTCATACTGATCGACTATCGCGTTCCAGTCGCCGCAAAGGTCTGTGCTGACGCGTCCCCCGACATTGGAGATGCTTGCATAGGGCATCGGCAGGACTTCCCTGTCCACCGCCTGCTTCTCGGATGTCTCGTCCTGGGCGGAAAGGGTCAGTGCGGAAAAAAACGCAAAAAAGGATAATAGGGCTATTCTTTTCATATATATGTTTTAGAAAGAGGCTTTCAAAGGTAAGCAAGTCTTGTTATCATTCCAAGTATTTGAGCATTTTGAGTTTAATTTTAACGCAACCAAAGAAACATTTTTCCAATTTTATAGTTACAGATCCGATAATTTAATTACTTTTGCATCACGAATGAAGTGCAACAGCGAGAGATAAGCGCCTCGCACGCGTTGTAAAACCCTAAACAGAGTACCTTATTGCAGCAAATAAAGTACTCTGTTTTTTGTAATCCCCAGGACTTCTGGGTTTTCTCGGCCATTACATTATAAAGCCTCTATTTCGGCTTCGGAGAGGCCGGAATACCTGGCGATGACGTCTGATGACACGCCATCTCTCTTCATTGCCTTAGCCATCTCTGCTTTCCCTTCCTCTCTTCCCTCAGCCCGCTGCTCTCTGGCGTATCCCATAAGATCTTCAACTGTTGTCATACTCTCTTCGTATTGGCTCTGTTCCTTCTCGGACAGATGGTTAAAATCCGATGCCCTGAACAGGGTGTCGAGACGCTTGTCGGCGTATTCCTCCTGACGGCTCCTGCTCTTGCCGATGTCCCGTAGGGCTCGCAGGAAAAGATTGCCGAAGTCCCCGCCGTTACTGTCCGGCGCTAATTTAGGAAGTTCCACGAATATTTGCAAATAATTGTCATTCGCAAGTGTGTGGTCATCAGCCGTATAGAGCGCCACCTTAGTGAAAGCCTGCGGCCTGTTTCTCCACATCCTGAAGTTCATCAGGCCGACGAAGTAAACTTTGTCGAACGAATAATGCCATTTCTTTTCAGCCTGATCCAGAATTGCCATTGCGGAGTAGGCCAGAGCCCTGTTCATACCTCCCCTTAGAAATAATGTCCCAGGGAGAGGTAGGCGCCCCAGGAGGAGCGGCCGGAGTAGAAGTCGTTCCAGTGGACACAGACGTTGACCGGTCCGAGGACGGTGTCGCGGGAGTACATCAGGCCGGCTCCGTTCTTGAAAAGACAATAGGACTCTTCTTCCAGGTACGGCTTATATTCCGAACTCATCAGGAAGTTGTACATTGCCGTCAGGTGGTTCTTCTTGAGGAAATTGAACCTCAGGTCCAGCCTTGCGATGCCGAGGTCGGTGACCGGGATGGACTCCGCTGTCGTAAGGCCGACGAAGGGAATCTGATGGGCTATGAACTTGCCCTGCTGGTAACCGCCGACATAGTTGTCCTGCATTCCGAGGCCGATGTCGAAGACCTTTCTGTAATACAACTGCGGGTTGAATGTCAGATGGCCGTTGCCGCAAGTCAGGAAGCTCGAAAGCGAGCAGTAGACGGAGCCCGTCTTCTCCGAGAAAGCCGGAAAATCGGAAACGGTCTTCGAATGGAAGTCATACTCTCCGTCCACGTGGGCGACAAGCCCCCTGGTCGGGCTCCATACGTCGTCCGTATTGTTGAAATCATATTCCACGAAGAGGTCGGCTATCGAGAATCTCTTGACGAATTCGGACTGGACGGAATTGCGTCCATAGATGAAGGACTTGTACTCCACCCCGAAATCCACGTTATGGAACCTTGAATAGAAATTACTGAAAGAGAATCTGCCGCGCAATTCACCGAAATCATCATTGATCTTTATATCCACACCCCCGGCGCGTACGCTCAGATGGTCATAGGAAGCCCGTCCATTGAGACTAACCGAAATCAGGCCCAGGAAATCATAGGAGACCTCGGCCTCGACGTATGGGTTGTATCCGATCTTCGTTTCGATGGAGGAACTCAATCCGGACACCTCGTTTTCGCCCAGATAAACATTCAGCCCCAGCGCCACGGCTTCCTGGGTATCCGCAAACAGTCCGGAATGGAGCGAGTTGGACTGCTTTCTCTTCAGTTCAATCAGAAGCGTCTGGTGGCCGGACTCGACGGCATCGTCTATTACGTTGTAATTCACCGAATTGTAAAATCCCGTCCCCTTGTACTTCTCCAATATGCTCCTGAGTTCTCCGGCCATTATCGGAGTGTTCATCGGTATCGGCCATTTCCGGAGCAGCCACCGCTTCTCGTCCTCATCGACGCCGTTCATCGATATTGCGCTGATATTGAGCGGCCGTGAGTCAAGCGTCACTGCCGGGCGGGCCTGAAGCTGCTTCACAGCCGGTCCGACGAGTGCCTTGATGGAATCTATCCGGGTCTCGTACGCCATCGCCGCCCTGTAGCCGCGGTCAACAAGCGAATCGACGGCGGCGGAGTTGAAACTGAGCATACCGAAGCCACTGATATCGGGGCGCACATAGACGTCGCAGAGTTTCCTGTTTGCAGAATTGTGGCCCGAGGTCACTATCTTGAACAGCTGCCCGAGCAGTCCGGGCATAGAGTTCACATCCTCGCGGGAGGGCCTGAACCCCTCGTTCAGCTCGACACCGATGATGATGTCGGCCCCCATTTCCCGGCACACGTCAGTGGGGAAATTGTTGACCATCCCGCCATCCACGAGCAGCCTGTCGCCATACTCCACCGGAGCGAAAAGGATGGGAATGGCCATCGAGGACCTCATCGCATAGGCTAGCCTTCCGCTGCGTATGACGAAAGGACTTCCCTGGAGCATATCCGTCGCAACGCAGGCATAGGGAATGGGCAGCGTATTGAAGTCCAGCGAGTCCTGATAGCCGACGCAGAGGTCATTGAAAAGATTGAGGACATTGTCGCCATTGAGGATTCCGGCGCTGATGGAACGCTTGAGCGGCGAGTTTATGGACTGGTTGATCAGTTCACCGGAATCGCGCAGTCTGGACTCGTTGAGCGCCTTGAGTCCGTCCTCCGTCTTGTCGCTCCCCTTGAAGGAAAAGGGCACTCCGGCAGGCAGTCTGTCATTGACGTATTTGGACCAGTAGGAACGCGAACTCCTGTCCGCAGTGTTCTGCAGACAGTGATCCCAGTTCACGGATTTGATGATGGAATCTATCTGGACCGGTGTGTAGCCCAGGGCATAGCAGCCGCCGATGATGGAGCCCATACTGGTTCCGGCCACGTAATCGACCGGAATACCTTTCTCCTCGAGATACTTGAGCACGCCGATATGGGCGGCACCCTTCGCGCCGCCTCCGGCCAGCACGACGCCGACCTTCGGCCTTGATGACTTTTGCCCCGCATAGCAGGTCAGGATACCGAATAACAGCGACAGGGTAAGGATGAGGGCGCGTTTCATATAAATGACTAAACTGGCAGCACCTGCAGTTTCACCGGCTTCTTCGACGGCGTCAGCCCGAATTCGAGGAACCCGGCATAAGGGCTCTCCGACAGGATTTCCCTGCCATTGACATAAACCTTGTATTTATGTGACGGATTGAGGCAGACGAGCACGGAAGCCTGTTTCCCGGACTTGGAATCGAACTCCATAGTCGCGGACAAGGCACTGTTGTCGGCATTGCATTCCACGCCGCTGAGGAGCACGTTGAAGCCGGTTGATACCGTGCCGGGCTTGAAGTAAGCGCAGAACCAGTTGACCAGCGGGGACGAAAGCCCGGAGAAATTGAGCCAACCGCCTCCGCGGCCGGTCTCTATCATAAAATGCTCGTAACAGTTGTAGGAATCGCTGCATTCCTCGTTCCACTTCTCCATAGCCTTGAACGCGATCTGGCGGGCCCTGTCGGCAAGTCCCAGGTCCAGCATCGTCTTCCAGAGGATCATCTGATGAGGCATCCAGACCGTCCCGTTCCAATAACCGTCCACACGGTAGTACGGGGCGCTCTGGTCCACGGCGCTGATGCCGCAGTCGCTCCACAGCTCGCCCTTCGTGAACACGTGGGAGAGCATCCTGGCTGTCTGGGCCTCCGAGCCGATACCGGCAACGAGCGGAGTGACTCCGTCCAGTCCCATATTGAAGTTGGAGCCGTCCTCGCTGCGGAGCAGACCGACGGGATGGCCGTCCACATCGTGGACAACGTAGCCGAAATAGCCGGACTCCTCATCCCAGGCGTTCCCGAGCAGCGCTTCCGACATACGCTTGATGTCGGCGTCGTACTGCTTCACGTCCTGCTTCAGGCCCAGGTGGACAGCGGCCATCCGGAGTATCCTCGCGCAACGTATGTAGTAGGCGGTGGTGACCACGGGAGACTGCAATGCACGTTCCGGCTTGCGGTACTTGTAATAGAGCTGGGGCGGGTAATCGTCCCAGCCGCCCGAGTTGTAGAAAAGGTCCCAGGTGGCCATCAGGCCGGAAGGCTTGCTGTAGGTGGAGACCATATGGGAATAGAAACGCTTCAGGCGGGGATATATCTCGTTCAGGACGTCGTCGTGGCCCCCGAGTGCGCTCCAAACGTCGCCCAGGGCCAGAATCTGTATGGCGAGAGGGGTGCCGTGATGGACGAAAGCCTCGGGTTCAGACGGACCGGTGGTGTACTGACGTATGATCTCATACCCCCTCATCGGGTCTATCCTGCTCATACCCCAGCCTATGAATCCGCAGTCCCAGGTATAGAGGCTGTTCCAGTGCTTTCCGGGGCAGAAATGGCGTATGGGATTGCCGAACACGCTCACGGGATAAACGATATTGGTGAGCAGAGTCGCCTCCAGGAGCCGTTCTCCGAGAGCATAGTCCCCCGACTGCGGGAGATATTCGGGACGGTTGTCACGTACTTCGATGCGGGAAGTGAAGGCGGCCTCGTCAGCGTGGAACCGGGCGCATTCCTGCGAGACGTAATCCTTGTCGCCGCAGACTATGAGCTGGAATACGGTCGTGTCGCTGTGGGGCCTGAGGGTCACCGGACGCAGGAAGTTTGCCGTATAATGTCCCCCCTTGTCACCCTTGATCACTGTCCTGACGTGGTCCGCGACCCTGTAGGGCATTATCCCCTCCAGAGTGGTGCTCAGGAACTCGCGCACCTGGCTGTATTCATAGTTCCAGGCCACGCCGTACCACGTCGCATCCCCCGGATACGAGGCGAGGAAATCGCCGCTGCACGTGAGAAGCTTTTCAGGCGCGGGAATCTTCACGACGGGCTTCCCATCCTTCATCGTCTCCTCTGTCCTGGACATCGCAAGCTGCAGGTTGATGTTCTGCATCTTGTCCGTATCGTTGACGCACTTCGACTCGAGGATGACGTGCCTGTCGTCCACGATATGGTAGCTTGCGTCCACGAAAAGCCTGTCCTTCCACTCTATCTCGTGGCGGTAGGTGATATGTTTCATATCCGTGGTCACGAACCAGGGATGGACGTCCGTCTCGTAAAGCGCGCAGGGCACCTTGAAACTCCGCCTGTACTGACCCGGCACAAGGCAGAACTCCACCTTGGACCAGGAATCCAGGTCGCTGATGTGGGAAATGCCGTGATAGGTCTTCGAATACGGCCCCCACTGCGACAGCGAGGTGATATCGTGGGACATCTCCGCTGCGGAAGGGATCTGCGCGGCGAGGATAAGGATCAGGGGAAGCAGTCTTTTCATCGGTTATTTCCTTATGGCTTCGCAGGAAATGGAAGTGATGGTTCCCTTTCCTTCGAGTATCTGTATCTTGATGTCGGAGCCGCGGCGGGCGGGCTTTATCGAAATCTTCTGGGCAATGTCTATGCGGCTTGACTTCCTGCTCAGGATGGGAAGGAATTGTCCGCCGCCCTCATTGATGGAAACGGAGAAAACGCATTTGGAGTCCATTCGCCAAAGGATATCGATATTCCTGACATCGATCTTGTCATCGAGCGGAATCAGGAACTCGTCCCCTTCGGACAGCGTGACCGGCAGCACGGAGGCAAGAGCATTGTCCTCGACGAACCTGCGTCCGGGGTTGGACGGGTCCTTCACTGTCAGAGCCGCTGACAGACGGAGATCGGTGGATGATGCGCCGATGAAGATCTCGAAGATTCCGGGCTCGATGACAGTCTTCATATCCCTGTCGAGCATCTCGAATGCCGCTGCAGGCAGGTTCAGGGTTACGTCCCTTGATTCCCCTGCCGCGAGGTGGACTCTGTCGAAGCCCCTCAGCATCCTGTCATAGACGGTGATGGAGCTCTCCACGTCGTGGAGATACAGCTGCACGATCTCGTCTCCGTCATATTTTCCGGTATTCTTCAGGGTGAACGTCACATCCACGTCCTCTCCGGGCATTATACTTTTGCTGGAAAGCCGCAGGTTGCTGTATTCGAAAGTAGTGTAGCTCAGTCCGTAGCCGAAGTCATAGAGCGCGTCGGCAGCTCCGGTCTGGCGTCCGTCCGGACCGAGTCCGTAGTATCCGCTGACCTGGGAATTGGGCTTGAACGGGAAGTTGAACGGGATCTGGCCCACCGTCTTGGGGAAGGTGACGGAGAGCTTGCCGCCCGGATTGTATTCGCCGAGAAGCGCCTGTGCGACTGCAGTGCCACCGTGTGCTCCCGGATACCAGGCATCCAGAATAGCGTCCACGTGCGCGTCAGCCCAGTTGATGCTCAGAGGGCGTCCGTTGACCAGCACGAGCACCACCGGCTTCCCGGTCTTCTTCACTTCCCTGAGCAGCAGTTCCTGGCAGCCCGGCAGGTCGATGCTGGTGCGGGACCTGTTCTCGCCGCAGGTGCGCAGATTGCCGCCAAGGACGACGACGGCAACGTCAGCGCCCTTGCAGAGCTCCACGGCCTCCGCGATGCCCTTCAGCTCGCCCGGAGTGGGTTCGTAACCTGTCAGCTCCGAATCCGGCCACTTGCTGTCCACGACCTCGCAGCCCTTGGTGTATACGACTTCCGCCTTGCCTTCCAGCGCCTTCCTGAGGCCGCCCAGGACCGTCACGGACTCCGTAGCCACAGGGCCGTAGTGGACGTGGGCGTAACCGTCATCGTCCGCATTCGGGCCGACCACCGCCACCCTCTTCAGAGCCGAGGGGTCAAGCGGGAGCAGGCCGTTGTTCTTAAGGAGCACAAGGCACTCCTGAGAGGCACGCAGGGACACCTTATTGTTCTCGGCGCCGTTTATCTCAGCGTCGGCGGCATCGTATTCCTGCTGGTACGGGGTGTCGAAAAGCCCGACCGTGAACTTGACGCGGAGGATGTCGCGCACCCTCTCGTCTATGGTGCTCATACTGAGGCTGCCCTCGCGCACGAGTTCCCTGAGCGGGAGCACGTAGCTGTCTGGGCTGCGGAAAGTGCAGCGCACGTTGAGACCTGCCTCGACGCTCTGGCGCACGGACTCCTTCATCGAGCTGGAAGTGTGGTGCTTGTTGTGGAGGAATTCGACGGCGTCGGAATCGGAAACGACATAGCCTCTGAAGCCGAAATCGGTGCGCAGCCTGTCGTACAGCCAATAGTGGCTTGCCTCGATGGGCTCGCCGTCATAGTCGTTGTATGAGCTCATCGCCCCCATCAGACCGGCTTCGCCGACAACCCTGCGCCAGGGGTACATATGGATGTTCTCCACTTCGTGGGGTGCTTCGTGGGGGTCGCAGCGCGCGTTTCCCTCCCTGGCACCCTTGCCGGCGGAGTAGATGCAGAAATGCTTTGCGGTAGCGGCCACCTGGTTGTCTTTCTGGAGGCCGCGGACCATCTGGATGCCGAGTTCCGCCACAAGATACGGGTCCTCCCCGTAAACCTCCTCGTAGCGGCCCCAGCGCTGGTCGCGTCCCACGTCAAGGATAGGGGCATAGACGTTGGTGTAGCCTAGGAGGCGCCCCTCGCGGCCCGTGATGCGGCCCACCTCGTGGATCAGTTCGCGGTCCCAGGTGTTTCCCAGGCCGAGCTGGGTCGGAAAGTTCGTGGACTTGTAAGCCTCGACGCCGCGGATGCCCTCGTTGGTGAAGTCCACGGGAATGCCGAGACGCGTCTCCTCGATGAAGAAACGCTGAACCTCGTTGAGCGCCCTGGCGTGGACGGACGCGGGCCAGATATACGGGCTTTCCGTGCTTGGCGGCTGGTTCCAGCCCACGAACGAATTCAGGTGTTCGTCGATGGCGCCGACGCCGTCCTTCCATATCTTCTCTTTCCACTCGGGAGTCGGGAGCTGGTCGGTGAGCACGCGGCGGTAGCCGTACAGCGTAACCATCTGGCAGGTCTTCTCCTCAAGGGTCATTTGCCCCAGAAGGTCCTCGATGCGGGCGTCGATGTCCGCTGTGGGATCCTCGTACACGTCCTTCACCCCATTCTTGTTGAAGTCCGTCCAGCCCTTGTGGTACATCTTTCCCTTGCCGAAGCTGCGGGGCAGCTTGTCCGCTGCGGACGCCTGCAGCACGGTCAACGCGACAAGGATGGTGGAAACGATTGCGGTCCTGGCTCTCATAATCCTGTTATTTGGCAGCTTTCTTCACCGAATAGGCGGGCGTGTTATAGGTCAGCGTGATGAATCCGTCCCTGCGGCCGATGAGCAGCTGGGTTCCGTCGGTATCCACCTGATATGCGGAATTGCCCTCGGCGTCCTTGACCCTGTGGTAGATGACATCGAAAAGGGTGACGGCCTGGCTGAACACCTCGTCCTGGTTGCCACGCATCGGTATGTTCACGATGAGCTGTCCCAGCTGGCCGGGCTGCTTCACATCGATATAATTGATGTTCAGATAGATCCGGGTACCCTGGCAATCCCCCTCGAGGCAGTTGAGCTCGTGGTTGTAGATATAGCCGCGCTTGGCAATCTCCTGAGTAACCTTGATGTACGAGGAGTTAAGATCGATACCATCGAATTCGAACGCTCCGGCACAGAACGGAAGCAGAGCCAATGCAATAACAAGGATGTATTTTTTCATAACAAACAATAATTTACAACAAAAATACACAACTTTTCCATTTTCTCCCAAAAAGGATTATCAAAACCGCGGGACTTGGTACAGACGCGAGTCACTCGCGTCTGTACGAGTTTTCCTCTTCCGGCTCGAAATCCTCAGCCGTCCGGCGCGAGGTCTCCGAGACCATACCGCTGTAGCC